>CASBPW010000221.1 GCA_949127685.1 Candidatus Sivonenia alaskensis PMM_0068
GCATTAAACGCCGTACAAACGAGCGGATGGAGCTGAATCGCTTTTCCCTCGATTAGAATCGGCTCAAACGCTTGAATCCCAAGCCGGTGGAGTGTGGGCGCGCGGTTTAGCATGACCGGATATTCGCGTACCACTTCATCCAGGGTGTCCCAAACCTGGGGATCTTCGCTTTCCACCATTTTCTTGGCGCTCTTAACCGTTTGCACCAACCCCTTTTTTTCAAGCAGGTAATAGACAAAGGGTTTAAAGGAAGATCCTGGTTGACGGCGGGCCTGAATAACTCGGTTAAATTGGCTGGTAGCAAAGTCGACACCACCTACCATCGCTTTTACATAGCCCGTGCGGGGGTCAATGCTGACCAGCGCCATTTGAGAAACCCGACGGCCTCTCAGTTTGCGCACGCCATTGCGGACCGTATTCTCTGCCAGTCTTTGCAGGTCAAGATCGAGCGTAGTTTGGACTCTAAGCCCGCCTTTCAAAACAGAATCTTGACCATACGTACGACGGAGTTCCTCTGACACAAAAGTACTGAAGTAGGTGACTTTGCGTTGGGGAGAAATCGCAGTCCCAAAGGTTAACTTTTCGGCTTTGGCGGCCTGCGCTTGCTGGGGCGTGATCCAACCAAGTTCAAGCATGCGGTTGAGGACTACCTCCTGGCGTTTTTTAGCCCGTTTGTAATAAATCGGTTTAGGAGATTTGAGCGGAGTGTAATACTCTGGAGCACGGATGAGACCTGCCATCATCGCGCTTTCTGCCAGAGTCAAGTCTTTGGCACTTTTACCGAAATAGGCATGGGCAGCAGTTTCTGCTCCATAGTTGTTATGCCCCCAATACACCTGATTGAGATACATTTCCAAGATTTCGTTTTTTTTAAAAACCTGTTCAACCCGGAGCGCTAAGACCGCTTCCACGAGCTTACGACCGAGGTTCTTTTCTGGGGTAAGAAAGAGGTTTTTGATGAGCTGTTGGGTCAGGGTAGACCCTCCCTGCACAGAGCGGCCTGCACCATAGTTTGTTAGAGCAGCCCGAACGATAGTGTCAGGGCGAACCCCTCGATGCTGATAAAACTGGTCATCTTCGATGGCCATCAAGGCCTGTTGAAGTTTTGGGGAAATGTTTTTTAACGGGACTACCCTGCGGTTAACTTCCCCGTAGAGATTAGCCAAGAGCCGACCTTTCACATCCAAGATTTGGGTAGTTTCGCTGGGATTGTAATTTTTTAGAACTTTTACGTCTGGGAGGTTACGAAGACTGAAGGCAAGGCCAATCAGCCCTCCAGCTAAACCCGCACCGGATATCAGAAGGGCGCTGATCAGAGTCCAACACACAGCCGTCCAGGGAGACTTAGGGGGACGGGTTTGTGGGGGTCGGCCCGATAGTTGGGCTGAAGGATGACTTCCTGCAGGCAAACCACGTTCACCACGTTCTGTAGATGACAAATCTAAACAGTCCTAGGGTAGGGGTCCAGATAATTATAGAGGGCTAGATTCCCCAAGCATTACCCTAAAAGACTAGACCAGTTTTCTCTTAAGATTTAGAGCGGTCTTGAAAACACTATGCACACGACATTATGATCTTGCTTTCCAGAGGGGTCGCCGACCTCTTCCCTGCTCAGCTTGACACCTCCAAGCTCCTTCGGGTAAAGCTTGGCATCGATCCTACCAAGCCAGATTTACATCTGGGCCATACCGTCGCGCTCAGGAAACTACGTCAGTTCCAAGACCAAGGACATATGGCGGTTTTGATTATTGGTGATTTTACGGCACGGATTGGCGATCCCACGGGCAAATCAGAAATGCGTCCGCAGCTTACGGAAGCAGAAGTTGAACACAACGCCCAGACCTACCTAGACCAAGCCCGCAAGATTCTTGACTTTGCGCCTCAAAAGCTTGAGGTCCACAATAACAGCCAATGGTTAGCCCGTTTAGACCTACAAAAAATTATTGAGATCATGGCTTCGATGACCCTCCAGCAAATGTTGGCCAAGGAAGGTTTTCGAGAGCGTTATGAACGGCAGAATCCTATCTACCTCCATGAATTTCTGTATCCCCTTCTCCAAGGCTACGATTCCGTAGCCATCCGTTCGGATTTGGAGATTGGCGGGACCGACCAGAAGTTCAATATTGCGGTAGGACGTGACCTCCAGGCCCTATATGGTCAACCTCAGCAAACAGGACTCTTAGTGCCCCTCCTCGTCGGGCTGGATGGGGTCCAGAAGATGTCTAAGTCCCTGGATAACTACGTCGGTCTCACCGATGAACCGATGGGGATGTACCAGAAATTGGAGAAAGTGCCCGATACCCTCGTCGAAAGTTATTTTGAACTGCTCACCGATCAAGATTTGACCCAATTGCCGCCAAATCCCCGCGATCGCCAGAGACTTTTGGCCCAGACTATCGTCACTCAGTTCTATGGAGAAGCAGTGGCCCAACAAGTCCAGCAAGATGCGCAGAATCTCACCCAAGGAGCTTTAGGAGATGTCTCGGAGCAACTCCCTGAATTTTCCATCGCAGAACTGGAGTATCCCTTGAAATTATTTCAAATCCTCAGCCTCAGCGGACTTTGTCCTTCCAACAATGAGGCCCGCCGCCAAATTCAGGGGGGCGCGGTCAAGCTCAAGGGGGAAAAAGTATCAGACCCTAATTTAGAATTTTGTGAGCTAGTAGAAATCAAGGATGCCGTGCTGCAAGTAGGAAAAAAGAAAATTATTCGCCTGGTGTAACAGGTAAGGGGGACCTCTCCCCAAGCCTGTTTAACCCACAGCACAAAAAATGCCCCAACCGAAGTTGGAGCAAAAGATGTGAACCAATAGAGCCTATGCAGCGGTGCAAAGGCGGTCTAAGGCTTTCTGTACCCAGTGCATATGGCGAACTTCGGAGCGCGTGACTTCATCAAAAGCCTGCGCAATTTCTTCCTTGCCCTGGGACCGCGCAAGCGCAGCAAAGGCAGGATAGGTCTTGGTAGCTTCGATGCTTTCCACTTCCAACGCCGTTTCCAAGGCACGCTTCAACCCACGGGGGTCGGTGGCTACTACCTGCATCTGGGACTCGATTTCAGCGACTAGGCGCTTAGCTTCCAGGGTCTCTGGTGAGTCCTTAACTTCGAGTTGGGGATAAAGCTTACGCAGCAGTTCCGCGTGCTCCCCTTCCTCCCGAGCAATCGCATCGAACATGGAGGCCACTTCCTCGTTCCCAGACTCGCGGGCAACGCGAGCAAAGGTGGGGTACATATACTCATGCTCGTAAAGTTCTACCTCAATAGAAGAGGCAGCATTGAGAGAAGTATCGTCATGGTAGACAGCTTCTTGGAAGAAACGGTCAATTCCCATAAAATCTTCTTCTTGAAACTGCAAAGACATCCGGTCTCCTTAGGTTCGCAGACATTAATGTTGTCCGTCATTCTATGACCGAAAACCTGCAGCAAACATTGAAAAACATTGCAATATCTCATTTTTATGTAAATAAATGTAAAGCCTAGAGTGTTTATAGCGTAGTCTTTGCGGTCTTGAAAACATCTTCATGGGGATGAAATTTTTTAACACAATCAAATGCATTATCTTACCCGTTAGGCTACTTGCTCCGAAATAAGTTCGATGGGTACTACTTCTTCCTGGACCTGGTGACTCCACACCTCTAAATAATCCATCTCCACTTCCCCGAACCATTGGGCAAAAGGGGTATCGGCAGCGTCGTACCCGATTGCAATTGGAATTAAATGTTCGTTGGCTGCTTTGCGGGTGGGATCGAACAAATGCCATTGCCCACCTACGTAGGCTTCGAAACAAGCATGGAAATCTGGCGGGTCAAGAGCAAGGGCGTAGCCTGCAACAAAACGGGCAGGAATGCCCAAGGCTCGACAAAATGTAATGCCTACATGGGCAAAATCTCGGCAGACTCCAGTTCGTTGCCTTAAAGTATCGTGGGCCGAGGTATGAACATCACTCGTCCCATAGCGATATTCAATGTTTTCGTAAATCCAATCGCATATTCTGCTGACCTTTGCGTAGTCCAAGCTCAATGGCGTGGATACCAGGTCACCCAATAAGTTCTCGGTAAGAGAAGTTACTCGATGCGACACACAGTAGAAACTGGGTGACAAAAA
>CASBPW010000222.1 GCA_949127685.1 Candidatus Sivonenia alaskensis PMM_0068
AAGGCGTCTAAAAGCTTTAGACCCTGTTAGAGTGTAAAAAACCCCCCAATATTGGGGGGTTTTTTACACTCTAACAGGGTCTAAAGCTTTTAGACGCCTTCGCGAGAACGATCGATCCCTAGCTCAAATCCACCGTTGGCAGCCCGAGCACGACCAGCATGCCAGAGGTGACCAATTAACAGGAAGAAACCAAGGATGAAGTGAGATGCAGCTAACCAAGCACGGGGGCTTACATAGTTGATCGTATTGATCTCTGTAGCCACACCCCCTACTGAGTTGATAGAACCCAAAGGTGCGTGGGTCATGAACTCAGCAGCACGACGGATCTGCCAAGGCTGAGCCTGGGTAGATAGCTTTTCCATAGAGTAACCCGTACCATCAGGAAGCCCGTTGGGACCAGTGGACTTGAAAGGCTCTAGGTGAGGGGTTCTAGTGGCCCAGAAGCGCATGGACTCACCACCAAAGATGATGGTTCCAGCAGGAGAGCGCATCAGGTATTTCCCAAGTCCCGTAGGACCTTGAGCTGCACCGATATCTACCCCAAGGCGGAGGTCACGTTGCATGAACGTGAAATCTTGTCCTTGAGCCGCTTCAGAGTTGGTTGGTCCATAAAACTCAGAAGGATAGGCGGTGTTGTTGAACCACACATAGAAGGTAGCGATAAAGCCCATCAAAGAGAGAGCACCCAAGGAATAGCTCAGATAAGCTTCACCAGACCAGATCAGGTTGCGCTGTGCCCAACCGAAAGGCTTGGACAAAATATGCCAGATCCCGCCAGCAATGCAGACGAAGCCAATCCAAATATGTCCACCAACAATGTCTTCAAGGTTGTCTACAGAAATAATCCAGCCTTCGCCTCCGAAGGGAGACTTAACTAAATAACCGAAGATAACCGTAGGGTCTAAGGTTGGAACCGTTACAGAGCGAACGCAACCAGCATTAATTTGGGTAAACCCAGCCGGAGTTGCAACAGTCTGCATCAGTCTCTGAACTGTAGCGCCCCCATCATTGGAGACGACCTTACACCAAGGGTCATAGAGACCTCCGAACCAAGCAGCCTTAGCCACTAGTAAGAAAGCTCCAAAACCCAGAAGAATCAAGTGAATGCCAATGATGGTGGTCATCTTGTTCTTGTCTTTCCAGTCGTAGCCGAAGAAGCCACTCAGGACATCGGGACCCCAGATCGCATGGTAGATACCACCCAATCCAAGGACCAGGGAAGAGATTAGGTGGAGTACCCCAACTACAAAGTAGGGATAAGTATCCGTGATTACTCCTCCATCTCCCACTCCCCAGCCTTGCGCAGCAAGGTGAGGAAGAAGAATCAAGCCTTGCTCATACATAGGCTTGGCAGTCTCAAAGTGAGCCACTTCAAACAGGGTCATGGCTCCTGCCCAGAAAACAATCAATCCAGCATGGGCAACGTGAGCACCCAATAATTTACCGGAAAGATTGATTAGTCGGGCATTACCCGCCCACCAGGCATAATCATCCTGTAGGGAGCGAGCCTGCTGAGAATCAAACGTTGTATCAAAGCGCGTTACCACGGGGCAATACCTCCTCGGGGAACTCTAGCTGTTCGTGGGGTTGATCATAGGGACCCATCCAAGCACGAATACCTTCGTTAATCAAGATATTCGCAGTGTATAAGGTCTCGAATTCAGGGTCTTGTGCTGCGCGGACCTCCTGAGAAACAAACTCATAAGCCCGCAGGTTTACTGCCACCCCAACGATCCCGATAGAGGCCATCCACAGACCTGTTACAGGGACAAAGAGCATAAAGAAGTGCAACCAACGCTTGTTGGAGAAAGCAACCCCAAAAATTTGGCTCCAGAATCGGTTAGCCAGAACCATGGAATAGGTTTCTTCTTCCTGATCAGCGCGAAAAGGCTTAAAGGTGTTGTTGGTTTCAGCGTCTTTATAAAGCGTATTTTCAACCGTGGCGCCATGGATAGCACAGAGTAGAGCTCCACCGAGAACTCCAGCAACACCCATCATGTGGAAGGGGTTGAGTGTCCAGTTGTGAAAACCTTGGAAGAAAAGCAAGAAACGGAAGATTCCATTAACCCCATAAGAAGGACCGAAGAACCAAGAGTGCTGGCCTAAGGGATACATCAAAAAGACAGATACAAAAACTGCAATAGGCGCAGAAAAAGCAATCGCATTATAAGGACGAATACCAACCAGACGAGCTATTTCAAACTGTCGGAGCATAAAGCCGATGAGAGCCAAAGCCCCATGGAAAGAAATGAACGTCCAGAGGCCACCTAACTGGCACCAACGAGCGAAATTACCACCAGCTTCTGGACCCCAGAGCAGTAGTAGCGAGTGACCCATAGCATCAGCAGGGGAGCTAACCGCAACGGTTAGGAAGTTACCCCCTTCCAGGAAGGAACTTGCTAGACCATGGGTGTACCAAGAGGAAACAAATGTAACACCGGTCAACCACCCACCCACGGACAGGAAAGCTGTGGGGAAGAAGAGAATACCGGACCAACCGACAAAGACAAACCGATCTTTTTTGAGCCAGTCGTCAACAGCATCAAACAAGCCTTGACGTTGCTCAGATCTTCCTACGGCAATAGTCATATTTGGACAGTCTCCATGGGTCATGAGAGTTTGCAGAAAATCCCTTGGAGAGGGATGAGGCAGGGTGGAGAACGATCCCCACCCTAAATTATGCCAGTTAATTAACCAGCGATCTCGTTAGCTTTACCAGAAGCCAAGTCAAGAGGGAAGTTGTGCGCATTACGCTCGTGCATTACTTCCATTCCCAGGTTAGCTCTGTTCACAATGTCCGCC
>CASBPW010000223.1 GCA_949127685.1 Candidatus Sivonenia alaskensis PMM_0068
AGAGACTTGGGGCTGGCAGCTGCTGGATGCGATGGAACAAGGCTTCAACCCGGACTACACCATCGCGGATGGGGGTACGGCACTGAGGGCCGGGCAGAAGGCAGTCCTGCCTGAGACGCTTTGCCATGGGGATGTTTTCCATATCCAGCAGCAATTTGAAACCGTCGCCAACAGTCTCAATCGTCAGGCCATGGGGGCAACCACTCGACGACAAGACCTGGAGCAGCAGATGGTAGTGGCCAAACAGAAGGCGCAGGGCCATCGAGTCTCTAAAAAATTGACCCAAGCCCGTGCGAGAGAGTCTACCGCCATGGCTCTGGCTCGAGATGTTAAAACCCTGCTCCCGTGGTTAGCCCACGATGTTCTGGAATTAGCTGGCCCCGCTCTGGCAGAGCGACAAGAGCTATACGATTTCGTGATGGCACAACTCCAGCTCAGAGAAGGGAGGGGCGGCAAGAAGGTACGTGTCCTGCATAAAGCTTTGCAGAATCAGCGCGACGATATTCTGGGGTTTGCTCAGGTCCTTGATGACAAGCTCGACGAGATAGCCAAGAGACTGAATACGCCTTTGTATTGGGTGCGGCAGATGTGTTTGCTTTTCCGTAAACAGCCAACCTCCACCCCTTACTGGCAAGTCTGGAATCAGCTACATCAGAAGCTGTCGTGGAAGTTCTATCCAGTCTACGAAGCCGTCCAGGAAGCGATGAGGCAGACCCCCAGAGCGAGTTCATTGGTGGAGAATCTGAATTCTCGACTGCGGAATTACTTCTTCCTGCGGAAACAACTCGGCCCTTCCTATCTGAACCTCCTGCAATTCTTCCTGAATCACCGTCGATTTATGCGCAGTGAATGTGAAGAACGGGTGGACAAAAGTCCCAAGGAGTTGATGACGGGAGAAAGTCATCCCCACTGGTTGGAGCTACTGGGATTTAAGCGCTTCCAACAAGCCTAACGAAAAGCAAAAATGATACCCAGGTCATCATCGCAATGATGGCCAAATTTGTCGTGTCGGTGTTACCTAAAAACGGCTACTTTTGAATCATGCCAAATAGAGAGGTATTAACATCATGAGTAAACTAGATGGGAAAATTGCGCTTGTCACGGGTGGCACTAGCGGTATCGGTCTCGCCACTACGAAGCGTTTCGTTGCTGAAGGTGCGTCGGTCTTCATCACAGGTCGCCGCCAGACTGAACTAGATGCTGCTGTGAAAGTGATCGGTAAAAACGTCACGGGTGTTCAGAGCGATGTCTCCAATCTGGCAGACCTCGATCGCCTTTTTGCCAAGATCAAGCAAGAGCAAGGACACCTCGACGTGGTCTTCGCCAATGCTGGCGGCGGAGAAATCGCCCCCCTCGGATCGATTACTGAAGAGCACTTTGACAAAACGTTTAACACGAACGTCAAAGGGTTGCTGTTCACCGTACAGAAGGCACTACCGCTTTTAAGTGAAGGCGCTTCTATTATTCTGAACGCCTCAACTGCTTCTACCGTGGGTACCCCAGCCTTCAGCGTTTATAGCGCCACCAAAGCCGCCGTGCGATCGTTTGCCCGCAACTGGACACTCGACCTCAAAGGTCGCCATATTCGGGTGAACGCGATCAGTCCTGGTGTCGTTCCGACTCCTGGTTACAACCTCTTGGGGTTGAGTGATGAGCAAGTGCAGGCATTTGTGGACAGCCAAGCCAGCACCATCCCGCTGGGAAGAGTAGGTACTCCCGATGAGATTGCCAAAGCCGTTGTCTTTCTCGCTTCAGACGACAGCAGCTTTGTGAACGGCATCGAGCTGTTTGTCGATGGCGGTATGGCACAAATTTGAAGCACCCTAAAATCGGCTGGTCATGTTCCGCTTAATCAGGACTCATGGAGATGTCTACTATGAAAGCAAGTAATGGCATCATCAGCCAGCCCAGCCCCTATTCAGTGACTGAATCCATTGATCGCCTAACAGCCGTCCTTCAAGCAAAAAGCATCACTATTTTTGCCCGCATCGATCAACAATCTGAAGCCAAAAAAGTAGGGCTAAGCCTGCTTCCGACGCAATTATTGCTGTTTGGTAAACCGGAAGCTGGAACGCCCCTCATGGCCTAACAGTAGCGAAGCTGTAACCAGCCGCCATGTAAAGCTGGAAAACCTCTCTGGAAAAGAGTTTCAGAAAAATTTGCTACCAACGCATGTCCTAGCAATCCTTTAACCCTTAAAACCATTGCTGCATAAGCTTTGTAGAGAATTCAAGACTCTCAAATAGAGGCAGTCTCGATTTTTAGAGCGAAACCTTTACTGGACAGAGCTTTCAAGCGATGCGTGGCGGCTGGTTACAGCTTCGCTACTGTTAGGCCAACTTCCTAGTGATCCGAAGTAATACTCTGCTTACCGGATGGCCTGCCCAAGAAAAACACGAGGGGCAGCGAGCAAATAAATACGATGCCCACCACCCGAAAGATATCCTCGAACGAGAGGATGGCGGCCTGTGTATTGATCACTTGGTCAATCAGCTTAAGGGCTTGGGTGTGGGACGTGGCTGGGTCTATGCCCTGAGTGAAAAGTGCCCCACTCAGTTGGTCAAGACGCTGGGCCGTGGCATCGTTATACAGGCTAACGCTTTCGACTAAGATAGCCCGATGGAAAGCTTCCCGTTGCGCCAG
>CASBPW010000224.1 GCA_949127685.1 Candidatus Sivonenia alaskensis PMM_0068
GAGATCTTTTGTTGGGTTCCTCGGAATCAGAAGAACAGGAAGAAGAAAATAAGGAAGCAGCAGACCATTTTTTGGCTGGGGCACACCTGACATTGATTGGAGCTGACGATGATGAAGAGCTCAAGAATCTTCCTGAAGAAATTACTGTCTTGCTCTACCAAAAGTATGGGCAAGAAGGAATTCATACCCTACGTTTTGGTAATGAAAATGTGGTCCTTGCTTTTGAAAATAGTTTTACGGCTCGACGCTACAGTCAAGCTCTGGCCAAGCGAGATCTCCCCAAGCCCGAGGTAGAGAATTTCTTTGCCCAGGAAATTGTTGATTTCTGTAGATCTTCTGGCCATGGCCTTTTATTGGTCCCTTCTGACCAATTCCTCGAACCTCCCGATGCTGTAGATGATGATCTGAAAGGCTTCTAATTTAGCGCTTTTTTACAGGCTGGTTACTAATCGGATATTGTTGCCAACCAGCACTGTCATAGTGCCACCATTCGCTGTCTAAAACTGTGAAGCCAGATGATTGCATGGCTTCTAGCAGAATTTGGTAGTTGGCTTTGGCTGCCGGTGTCCAGGTGGCTTCAGAATCAGGGTCAGCTTTTTCAGAAAAATCATCAAATTCAGTGGGCATCTCGATAGCTTCCCCTGTTTTCTTGACCAGGGTAGTATCTACCGCAGCCCCTCGATTATGTCGAGAACCCGTCTTCGGATCTGCCACATAGCGGCTATCGTGAACGATTTCCCACATCTTCTTCTGGACGGATAGAGGACGATAGCAGTCCCAAAGCTTGAGACTGTATCCCTTCTCCAATAGAGATTTTTGGACTTGGAGGAGTTGGGTGGCTACAGGGCGACGCAAGAGACAGGTGGCTGAGGGATAAACTTTTTGCTTGAGAAAATTATTAGCCGTGGCGTATCGCAGATCCAGAACAATCGATGGATCTAACTTCGCCACATCGACCCACTGCGTTTGGGCATGGGCAGAACCTGTCCAGACACCGATAAGCCCCAAGACAGGAACGAGAAGAAATTTGGCATTGCTTTTTAAAGGATTCATAATCTTTTATTTCAAGGCAGGAATGCCGGCTTGGTCAAGGATTTCTGGGATCAATTCTTCTTTGCGAATAGCCATCAAATGGACTCCCTGACATAATTGACGTGCATCACGGACTTGCTCTGCGCAGATTTTGATCCCCTCTTCTAAGGGATTCTCTGCTTTGTCTAACCGATCAATAATATGGGCTGGAATTTCCACCCCAGGTAAAAATTTGTTAATAAACCGGGCATTTTTCCCTGATTTCAACAGAAAAATCCCTGCCAAAATAGGCTTGCCGCTGGCATGACCCAACTTGGTCATAAACTTGTCTAACTTATCGAAATCGGTGATCAGTTGGCTTTGAAAGAATTGAGCCCCAGCCGCTAATTTCCGGTTAAATCTGCCTTCTAAACCAGACCAACTGGGCAACTGAGGGTCTACGGCCGCTCCAGCAAAAAAACTTGTAGGGCCTTCTAGGGGATGATCGGTCCAGTCTAGACCCTGATTTAATTTATCAATGCCCTTTAGGAGCCGTACCGCTTCCCATTCACAGACTGAGCGAGCCTTGGGATGGTCGCCTACGCCGATCGGGTCCCCGGTAAGCGCCAAGATAGACCGGATGCCCAGGGCATGGGCCCCCAGTAAATCTCCTTGAAGAGCGATACTATTGCGGTCTCGACAAGCTAACTGACAAATAGGTTCTATCCCAATCGAGAGGAGTAACACGGAAGCACATACCGGACTCATCCGCATCACAGCCCGATTAGAATCGGTGAGGTTGATCCCGTGGACTCGGTTTTTTAAGAGCTGGGCTTTCTCTAGGAAAGGCTGGGCATTTGCCCCCTTGGGAGGAGTAATCTCAGCAGTGATTAAAAAATCACCCTTCTCTACACTCTGTCGAAACGATTGGGGGCTATGAAACATGAATCTTCTATGGCATCCGGGCCATTATCGCCTAAATTGCTCTGCCTGTTCTGCTTCCCACGATACAGGCAACCGAGACCGAGGGGCGTACCTACTTGGGGTATAGGAAAGCAGACGGAGAGGTTACTGGCAAAAGTATCGAAGAATACATAAAAGGGTATGCCTTACTCTGAGATGTTTATAAGCTCTACCGGCCAAAAGTGCACGGTAAACCTTTCTGTGTTCTGATGAAGCTTAGAAACGCTATAAGCCTTTTACGCTCATGAAAGTATTGATTTTGGGATGTGGTTATACGGGGAGTCGTCTGGCCCGCTTACTCTTGGACCAAGAGATTCCTGTTTGTCTAACGACCCGTAGTGGTGAACGTCCAGCTTCTATTCATGCACCTTGCTTTGCGTTTTCGGATGATTTTCCCCTGCTCTCTGATCAAGCCTTGGCAGGGGTTACCCATGTTTTGCACAGTATCCCTCCCGATCAACAGGGGATAGACCCCGTAGCGGCCTATTTACTCCCTGTCTTAGAGAAGGTTCATCTGCAGTGGTTTGGCTACCTTTCCACCACGGGTGTTTATGGAGATGTACAGGGAGCTTGGGTGGATGAGCAAACACCCACCAATCCACAGCAAGATCGCTCACAACATCGAGTGGCTGCCGAACAAAAATTTTGGCAATCTGCGCTCCCTACGCATATTTTTCGGTTGCCAGGCATTTATGGTCCAGGTCGCAGTGTTTTTGACCGCCTCAGGGCCGGTAAAGCCCAACGGATTGCTTGCCCCGGTCATGTGTTTTCTCGAATTCATGTGGACGATATTGTCGGTACCCTATGGGCTTCGATGAATCGACCAAATCCACCTTCTATTTACAACGTGGCCGATGATGAACCTACGGAACCGGAAAATTTGCTGGTAGAAGCATCGAAGTTACTCGGCATGGCACCTCCAGAAGCTATCCCGTTTGAACAAGTGGTCCTGAGCCCGATGGCTGCTACTTTTTGGAGCGAATGCCGCAGAGTCAGCAATCAAAAAATCAAGACTGAACTAGGAGTTGTCCTGCACTATCCGACCTATCGGGAAGGATTAAGAGCCATGCTCGGGGAGTATTGAATTGGTCTCTTGGAAGCCTACTCCAAAGAAAGAATCGTATAGGATCCAAATACTTTGAGGTGTTCTGTCAACTCCTTGATTTCGTTTAGGGCCTCTTGCACATGAGGTTCTGATTGGCTGGATTCTAATTCTAGAAAGAATAAATAGGCACCTAAAGAAGTTTTGGTGGGGCGAGATTCAATCTTGGCAAGGTTAATGTTGCGTCGGGCAAAACAGTCTAATACTTGATTGAGGACACCGGGGCGATTGACATATAGGGAAAAGGCTAAAGAGGTGTTGGTGGTGATCGGTTCTTCTTCCACGTGGAGGCCGATTACAAGAAAGCGGGTTTGATTATCGGGATAGTCATGAATGGAAGAGGCCAGGATGGGAAGGCCATAGATTTCTGCTGCTCGTGCTGAGGCAATCGCTGCATAGCTAATGGGTGCTTCTTGGCGGATAGATTCTAGAGCCTCAGTATTGGAACTGGTGGGTATGAGTTGGGCCTGGGGCAGATTTTTCTCAATCCAAAGTTGGCATTGAGCTAGGGATTGGGGATGAGTATAGACCCTGGTTACGGCCTGTAGGTCCGGCGCTTTAGAAATCAGACTGTGATGAATCGGCAACACCAAAGCTTGTTGAATCTGGACCTTAGGGGTAGCCCACAAACAGTCCAAGGTCGTACCGACACTTCCTTCGACAGAATTTTCCACAGGGACTACAGCCCACTGAGCATCACCCCGACTTAAGGCTTGGAAGGCTCCCTGGATACTGCGATGGGAGTCAAGCAAAACCGTGCCATGATGCTTTAGATAATGGTCTTTATAGGCGATGGTCGCCCATTCGGTGTAGGTGCCTTTAGGCCCCAGGTATGCGATAACAAGTTCTGGCATAACAATGAAACCTTATCAAAAGATTCCTATTCTCGAATGTGGTGAACCTCTGGTGGAGGTCCCCCTTATTTTCCCCCGTGAATGTCCCCATCCGTATGTTGCTTTGGGCGCTCCCTATGGGAATCGTTCGCCTTTCTATCTCCGACAAGGGGTTATTGAGCGTCTAAAGTGTGCACAAACAAAATTAGAACAGCTGCAAACCAGTTGGCAAATAAAAATTTTTGATGCCTACCGTCCAATTCCTGTACAGCAATTTATGATCCAGTACAGCTTTCAGCAAGAGGCTCAGGCTCAAAAGGTGGACCCGCAGACTTTATCTGAGGCTGAACGTGAAGCTTTGATGGCTAGGGTTTACCAGTTTTGGGCAGCACCTAGCCCAGACCCTGCCACACCGCCACCGCATAGCACAGGGGGGGCTTTAGACGTGACGCTCCTTGATGAATCCGGGAAGGAAATTGATATGGGTTCTCCGATTGATGAAATATCAGACCGTTCCTACCCTGACTATTTCGCTGCTATAGACCCAAAAGTTCATCATCATCGCCAAATTCTTAAGCAGATCATGACCGATTCTGGATTCAGACAGCATCTAAATGAGTGGTGGCACTTTTGCTACGGGGATCAAATGTGGGTGTGGCTCAGTCAGCAAGATAATGAGGCTGCATCTTCTCCCGCAATTTACGGGCGGGTTTAAAAGCTCGTCTCTCCATACCCATATCAGACTCGCACGGACAACTGACCTCTGCTGAACACCAAGAATTGAGTGCTGTGATTTTCGGAAAAGATGGCCGCTTGTACTTTGGCAATAGACCGATTATCCTCGGTCTTCAGACAGGAAGGCTCCTCCAAAGGGAGCCGCAGGTGGGGTGAGGCAGTGATGGCTGCCAGGCCAACGAGCCTGAAAAAAAGATAGGCACCTCCACCTGCACTGACTGACTCCGAGAAGCTGAACGGTATCTTGGGCAGCACTCTTCGTAACGCCCAGTCCGAGTAAAATGCTGTCCAAAGCCTGCGCTCTGGGTTCTTGATGTTTCCTATTTTTTTGCCTCCCCAAGTCCATCAATTAACGGAATCCACTTCCATAGCCCTGGCCCAACAGATCCAGGTGCAGAGCCTTAATCTTGACCCTGCCCAGCAAAAAATAGAAACCAGTTATGTACAACAAGGGCAAGGAGGTACTCCTATCCTTCTACTGCATGGGTTTGACAGCTCCGTGATGGAATTCCGACGTTTGTTGCCTCAGTTGGCCAGAAGTCATGAAACTTGGGCTGTAGACCTGTTGGGTTTTGGATTTACAGAACGAAGAGGGGATATTCCCTATAGCCCGGAGGTCATTCGCAAGCACCTTTACAGTTTTTGGAAAACGCTCATCCAGCGCCCTGTGGTCTTGATGGGAGCTTCTATGGGTGGAGCTGCCGCTCTAGATTTTGCGCTGTCCTATCCTGAATGCGTGGAAAAAGTGGTCTTAATTGATAGTGCCGGTTTTACGAATGGAGTGCCCCTCATCGCTCGATATTTATTCCCACCTTTTGATCATTTAGCCGTTGAATTTTTGAAAAGTCCAAAACTACGCCAACGGGTCAGTGAACTTTCCTATGTCAATAAATCCTTAGCTTCTGAAGATGCATTAATTTGTGGCTCTCTCCATGTTTATCAGCAAGGCTGGCATCAAGCGATTATCAAATTCATGAAAAGTGGTGGCTATCCCTATCTAGGAGATAGAATCCAGCAGCTGCCCCAAAGTGTCCTAATTCTCTGGGGAGAAAAAGACCAAATATTAAATCCGCAAGAGGCCTATAAGTTTGAAGAACGGTTGCCGAATAGCAAGCTGATTTGGGTGCCTGAATCTGGCCATGTTTCCCATTTAGAAAAGCCAGAGTTAGTTGCAGAAAAGATTATTCAGTTTGCTTGATGCACAGGCCCTCCATGTTTATAGAAAATTATTGCGTTCATATTCGTGGTTATTTTCCAGTGGTTGGCGAATGATTTCAACGGTATTAATTTCCTCTACGGAATTGAGGATATAAATAGGTCGAAAGCCTTCTTGTTCAAGGCCACGTAGAGAATTCTGCAACTGTTGACTATGTAGGTGAACGATAGAAGGGCCAACATTCCGGTTAGGACGTTCTTTATTTCTTTTGATGCAGAGTTCTTCCGGCAGATTGAAGACAATTGCCATGGGCGCGCAATGATATTTGCGGGCTAGGGTAATCAGGGAATTACGGGCTTCTGGCTGGACATTGGTAGCATCGATAACGGTCAATTTTCCTGTGAAGAGGCGTTTAGCTGCCACTAAATGTAAAACTTCGAAGGCATCTTTACTGCCTGCCTGATTATTCTCATCATCAGAAACCATGCCCCGAAAAAAATCGGAAGAGAGAATCTCCGTTGGTCTGAAATGCTTGTGTGCAAAGGTAGACTTCCCGGCACCGGAAGGACCGATGAGGATAACAAGCGCAAGTTCAGAGATGGTTATTTTCACTTAAGCTGCGAACAACTAGGGAGGGAAAGCAGATTATGCCTTATCAATAGCCCACGGAACGACTAAACGAAATAGCAACTTGAACAGGAAATCTATCCCTAATCCAATCAGACCAATCACAATGATTCCGACAAAGATTTCATCTGTTTTGAGAAAACGTTGGGCCTGTAAAATTCGGTAGCCTAGTCCTGAACTGGCGGCAACCAATTCAGCCACTACCACAAAGTTCCAAGCTCCAGCAATATTTACCCGTAAGGTATCAATAATATTGGGCAGGGTTGCCGGTAGGATTACCTTAGAAAACACATCCCATCTAGAGGCCCCCAAGGTATAGCTTACTTTAAGTAAATCGCTAGGAACGAATTTCACAGCATCAGAAACCATTAAGACGTTGTAGAAAAAGCTTCCTAAAAAGATAATCACAATTTTAGCGGGTTCGTCTAATCCTACCCAAAGAATAATCAGGGGAATGAATGCGGCTGCAGGCATATAACGCATCAATCCTAAAATAGGTGCGAATAGACCTTCCATTGTTTTGAAACTACCAATCAATAGACCAAGGGGAATACTCAACGCAGCTGAAAGTAGAAACCCCCAAGCGACGCGAGAAAGACTCGCCATAATATCTTGGAAAATCTCACCATTTTGGATAAGTTCAAACCCACGCATCAGTACAGAACCAGGTGTGGGCATAAATAAACGGTCTACGAACCCCCCATAGGTCAGCAAGGACCAGGCGAAAAGGGGAATTACAATAGAAAAAGACACCATCAAGTAATAAAGACTATTTGGAATATCGCTACGAATATTCCAAAAAACAGAACGACGTTTTTCAGATTTCTTGGGGGTCTGCGCGCCCACTGCAGTGCTTGGTAAAGATAGTTCACTACTTGCTTGATTCTTCATAGTTTATCTCTTCGGTAATGATCGTTTTACAGAGCTCCTGGACCTTCTTCTCCGGTCCTTATCCGCATTGCTGCTTCTAAAGGGAGAATGAAAATTTTGCCATCCCCAATATTTCCTGAATACGCCTGTTTCCTGATAGTCTCCTTGACTTGGATTATCATTTTTTCGACAACAGCTATGAGCAGAAGTGTTTTCGGCAGTTTATCGATCTTCAGGGTGCCAATTTCTATACCTTTCTGTTGCCCTCTGCCTAGCACACTGATCACGGTAAGACTGCTGATTCCAAGATCCATTAGAGCATTCTCAACGGATTGGACCTTCTCAGGGCGAATGACCGCTAACACAAGCTTCATGAGATTTCCTGAGATATGACTTTGAGAGTCTCTTCTCGGAGTAAGTCCAGGACTTCCTGTTTCACTAGTTGGAATAATTCTGTTCTTTTGACGGAAAAGTCACGGTCTACGCCCAAAGGAATGTCCACTTCCGCTTTGATGCGGCCAGGTCGAGAAGAGAGTACATAAATGCGTTGGGCTAGAAAAACAGCTTCTTCCACATCATGGGTAATCATCAGAATCGTCTTCTGAGTTTGCTTCCAGACTTGCAACATAAACTCTTGCAATACTCCCTTCGTCTGGGCGTCCAATGCCCCAAAAGGTTCATCCATAAGCAGAATATCTGGTTCATTGGCCAAGGCTCTGGCAATGGCCGTGCGTTGTTTCATTCCCCCAGAAAGGGTCTTAGGAAGACTCTTGGCAAACTTGCTCAAGCCAACAATTTCTATATAATGATCAACCCGTTCTTTACGTTCTGAACTGGAGATGCCTTTTAGTTTTAATCCGAACTCAATATTTTCTGCTACGGTCAACCAAGGGTAAAGCGTATAGTTCTGGAATACCATGCCCCGGTCTGCCCCTGGTCCATTGACTGGTCGCCCCTCAAGGAGTATTTCTCCAGAAGTTTGTTGATTTAATCCGGCAATGATATTTAAAAGGGTAGATTTGCCGCAGCCAGAAGCCCCAACAATACAGGCAAATTCATTTTTGTAGACCTTCATATTGATATTTTCTAGAACCAAAAGTTCTCCATCTTTAGTTGGGAAACTTTTGTTTAGATTATTGATTTCTAGTTCTGGAATTGAAGTCATAGCTAATAACTGGTTGGACAATATATTAAACATAGTTCCCTTTTTATACAACAATGCTTAGAAAGTTTTAAACCATCAGCGGAAGAATAAGGGTTTTAGCCCTCTTCTACCGCGAGGCGCCCAAAGAGCGTTCAAGGGTTTCAGCCTCTTCTTCAAAAACTGTCCGTAATGTTGTAACGTTTAGTGAACAGTCTAAACATTAGACCATAAATTGTTGGGAGTAGGGCACTCCTAGCAACGTCCTTTAAACCTTTTTCAAGATTTACCCTGTGCGGATTCCTGCGAAACCATCTCTAGGCTCTGCATAGAGCGGTTACGCTTATGCGCAGGTTTAGATGCTGTGAAACTCTCCTGTTTCTTCTTTTTTGAAGTAAAAATTATGCGCTTTGACACGTGCAGTCAAGCAGGCTGACTCTCTAGGATGTTCAGTGTTAACTCCTCAGGAGCTCTATTCCATGTCTCTCAAATCAATTGCTGCTTTAGGTCTTGTTCTTACGCTAGGTTTTGGTGCAGTGGCTCAGGCTGATGTTGTTCAAACTACCGTCGGTATTCAGCAGTCTACACAGTCCCAGTATTCTGATGGCTCTGGTTCTGTCCAGAATGCGGTGAATCTCCAAAATTTGGAACAGCGCTCTAGTGTTCGCGGTACTCGTCGTGGTGAGTACGTTCAGCAGACCACTGCAGGGGTTCAGACCAATGACCAACTTCAAGAATCCTATGGCCGTCGTAGTCGTCAAAATACTGTCAACGTAAACGATTTAGCCCAGGATTCCTACGTTAATTTCGGGAGATAAGGGCCTATGAAAAATGCTCTTTGGACCCTGGTTCTCAGTGGTTTGGTGATGCTGCCAGCATCTGCCGGGACCTTGGAAGTTAGTCCTGATGTACAAAATGGTGTTGGCATCCAAAATGCTCAGCAAATTCAATTGGGTTTTGGCATAGAGCGACAAGAGGGAACACTGGTTCAACAGCAGTCCCAGGCGCAGTCCCGTAGTCAACGACGTCCAGGGTACCAACGCGAAATCCCTCTGGAAGGCGATATCCGAGTGAGACCTTCGGTTCAGAATGCAATGGGTGTTCAAAATGGTCAGCAGATCCAGTTGGCGCTCCCTCAATTTGGTCGTTCTCGTTAGCTACTCCTTACCGCTCTCTCTCCATGTGGCTACCGTGTACACAGAAGTTGAACTCTGACCCATTGCGTTGAAATCTTGGTCCTGGAAACCTTGATTTCTCGTTTACTGTTCTCAATAGATCAAAATTATTGAGAATCCTTTCTATTTTTGAAAGGCAGGCTAGGCAAGAGTCACAGGACTTGTGTTCACAGATTTTGGACTTGTGTATACACCGTAGCTCCATGTGCGGAGAGCGGGTCAGGTAAGGTTCTTCTCTTACTATCTTTTTTCTACATTTACGCAAGGAGTGTTTTGTGAACTTAATTAGTTTAGGGAGTACCAAGATGATGCGCCCTGTGGCTGCGGTTGCTAGCATACTGATTCTTTCTTATGCCCCCATCGCGCTTGCTGGTGGCAAAATTATTTTTCCTGTTAATCAAAATCAGACCGCAATTAATGTTGGTAATCCCAACCAGCAAGCAGGTGGCGATAATACAACTCAGACAGGAGTGCTCCAGCAAGATATTGCCCAAAGTCAAAACGTCAATATCTATGTGCCAGAAAGTTTTCAGGGAAAGATTCAAATCCGTGACGGTGCTCAAGGGCAAGGCAATGGCAATCAAGGATTTGAGCGTGGAGAAGGGCGTGGTAAAGCCTATGGTCGCGATAAAGAAAATGATCATCGAAACCACGAGGGTAAGGGCAGAGGCGAAAGAGACCGGGATTAGACTGAGGGCCTAGACTGAAAACAAAACGCTGACAGTATGGAGGACAGCACAAGTGCGTTCTATACTTTGCTTGCTGGTGACAGGACTACTCCTGGCTATCTCTTCGTGGTCACAGGTAAAGTCACAGGTTACGGTCAACACCAACGC
>CASBPW010000225.1 GCA_949127685.1 Candidatus Sivonenia alaskensis PMM_0068
CGTGCGATTGGGGAAAGCACCCTAGTCGAAGCTTGGCCAGACTTGGTTCAAGCTTATGGTGGTTTTGACCCACACACGGTTGACCAGAACACCGCGCCTCAAGCACAGGAATGGATACCCTCTGAAGCTGCCTTAGGTCCTAGTCAGTGTGCCTTGATGATTCAACTTTTTGGCTGGGACCAATTTAAGCAGCAATTTATCAGTACCATCGACCCTCAGACGTCCTTGGCGACGCTACGGGGTTTGGACTGGATGAGTGTTCAGCAATTGGGTCGTCTTTTAGATATGGACTGGGCTGATTGAGTGGTCTTACCAGAGGAAGCAGGAATGGGGTAGAGCACCAGACCTGTGGTTTAAAGTTTCAAGGTTTCCTGGAGTGGCCTGCAGAAAAGGGTTTATCGTCATCCATTCACAGATCTGGAACACCGCCCTCTCTTAACATATCTGAACGAAGTGCCTGATACGAAATAGGGCGTACTATTATGGGCCTGCAACTAACTTCGGCATTCTATGGTTATTGAATCTGTTGCAGATGAAGGACGTACCTTTGAGCCCCATGCTGCATTCGTTCAACAGGCTCGTATCAGCTCTAAAGAGGAATATGACGCCCTCTATAAACGTTCGATGGACGACCCTGAAGGATTTTGGGGAGAACTCGCGGCCCAAGAACTCCATTGGTTTAAGCCTTGGGATAAGGTCTTGCAATGGGATGAACCCACCGTCCAATGGTTTGCCGGAGGCCAACTCAATATTTCTTACAACTGCCTGGACCGCCATTTAACAGGTGCGCGTCGCCATAAAGCAGCGTTGGTTTGGGAGGGAGAGCCTGGAGATTCGGTGACCCTCACCTATGCCCAACTGCACCATCAGGTATGTCTCTTTGCCAACACGTTAAAAAAACTTGGGGTGGAAAAAGGAGACCGGGTAGCGATTTATTTGCCGATGATCCCGGAAGCGGCGGTGGCGATGTTGGCCTGTGCCCGCATCGGTGCGGTACATTCTGTCGTATTCGGTGGCTTTAGCGCAGAATCGCTCAAGGGTAGACTTGTGGATGCTGGAGTCAAAGTCGTAATCACGGCGGATGGAGGGTGGCGTCGGGGCAGTATCGTTCCTCTCAAGGCCAATGTCGATAAGGCCGTTCAGGGTACGGCGGTGGAATCGGTGCTGGTGGTGCGGCGTACGGCCCAAAAAATTGATTGGCACGAAGAAAGAGACTACTGGTGGCATGAACTGCAGCAAACCGTTTCTGCGATCTGCCCTGCCGAACCGATGGACAGTGAGGATATGCTTTTTATCCTCTACACGTCCGGCACTACCGGGAAGCCGAAAGGAGTTGTCCACACCACAGGCGGTTATAACCTCTATACCCATATCACGAGTCAGTGGCTTTTTGACCTCAAGGACACGGACCTATACTGGTGTACGGCGGATGTGGGATGGATCACAGGCCATAGCTATACGGTGTATGGGCCTCTTTCGAATGGAGCAACATCCTTTATGTATGAAGGGGCTCCCAATTTTCCGGATAATGGCCGTTTTTGGCAGCTGATTGAAAAATATGGCATTAATATTCTCTATACAGCTCCGACAGCGATTCGGGCCTTTATGAAATGGGGAGAGGATTGGCCCGGTCGCTACGATCTTTCTTCGCTCAGGCTTTTGGGCACGGTGGGCGAACCGATTAACCCGGAAGCTTGGATGTGGTATTCCGAAGTGATTGGGGCCGGTAAGGGACCAACACCTGCCCCGATTGTGGACACTTGGTGGATGACTGAAACGGGCGGCCACATGTTGGCGACCTTCCCCGGTGCTCATACGATGCGTCCAGGCTGTGCAGGCTTGCCTTTCCCTGGGGTGGAAGCGGATGTGGTGGACCGAGAAGGGAATCCAGTGCCGGTGGGAGAGGGCGGTTATCTGGTGATTAAACGTCCTTGGCCTTCGATGATCCGCACGGTATATGGCAACCCAGACCGCTATCGCCAGAACTATTGGGAACAAGTCCCTGGTGTATTTTTCAGTGGCGATGGAGCGGTGAAAGGCGAAAACGGATATTTCAAAGTGTTGGGCCGCGTCGATGATGTACTCAGTGTCTCCGGTCACCGCTTGGGCACGATGGAAATCGAATCAGCCTTGGTATCACATCCGATGGTGGCCGAAGCTGCTGTCGTCGGAAAACCGGATGATATTAAAGGAGAGGCGATTTGTGCCTATGTCACCCTCAACGAGGCGGATCAGGATCAATCTCAAGAGGAACTGATTCAGGTACTCAAAAAACACGTAGTCGCTCAAATTGGAGCGATTGCCCGTCCTGATGAAATTCATTTCACGGAGCAATTACCAAAAACCCGTTCTGGCAAAATCATGCGTCGGTTGTTGCGCTCGATTGCTTCGGGAGAGGAAATTGCCGGGGATATGTCTACGCTAGAAGACCGTTCTGTTCTGGATAAGTTGCGGGGAAGCTAGGAAGATAAGACTTACACGCTATCCCATAGAAGAGCCAGGCTAAGTACAAATCCGGGGAGAACATCTTCCCCCGATAGGGTTATGGGAGATTCAAAGATTTCCACATCCTGGCCTGAGCGATATATCTCTACTCGTCGATTCTTAGGGTCTATCAGCCATCCCAATCGCACCCCATTGTCGATGTATTCCTGCATCTTGCTCTGTAGGGTTTTCAGCTTGTCCGTAGTAGACCTCAGCTCTACTACAAAGTCTGGGGCTAGAGGTAGAAACTTGGTGGGGTCTGGATTCAAGGCTTCTAGTTTTTCCCTTCTCACCCAAGAAGCATCGGGAGAGCGGTCTGCTCCATTCGGGAGTTTAACCCCCGTGGAAGAATCAAAGGCTATGCCTAAATTATTAGAATCTCCCCAGTTAAAAAGCTGTTGCGTAATCCTACCGCTCCAATTTCCCGTTTTCCAGCCTGTCGGGGCCATAATCAACAGCTCTCCAGCTGCCGAACGCTCAAACCGCAGATCACGGTTAGCCTGACAAAGTTTGAAGAACTGCTCATCAGTGAGCTCAATAGGGTGTACATCTAAAGTGATGCTGTCCATGCTGCCATCATAAAAGAATTGTTGCCGTAAAGCCAAACCCCCCTGTGTCCCCCTACTCTACGAGAAGGCTTTGCCTATAAGGGGGGATGGCCAATCACGGCTCAAGTATTCTTTTCAGAAAGGGGGCTAGCGAGAATGATATTCTGAAGCCTATGTACGTCCTGGGAATCATCTGTCATGGGCAGCACGAAGCTGCCGCAGCGCTCTTGGCTGAGGGGAAAGTAATTGCAGCGGCTGAAGAAGAGCGCTTTAGTCGGATTAAGTTTGACAGTTCTTTCCCGAAGCAGGCAATTCAATATTGCCTTGACTATGCGGGGATCAAAAGCAGCCAGCTCAGTGCGGTGGGCTTTGGGTTTGACCCGAGGCGCAAATTAGCAGAAAAAGCGGCTCATATACTCAAGTTTTTGCCTGAGTCCATGACCTTGGTGAAGACCAGGGGTAAATTGCTGGACCGTATGAACCGTATTGTGGAACAGGTGCGTAAAGAACTGGACTATACAGGCCCTGTGCTGCGCCTGAATCATCATCTTTGCCATGCGGCCAGTACGTTCTATGCTTCTCCCTTTGAATTGGCTTCGGTGCTGACTCTGGATGGTGTGGGCGACTGGGAGAGCGTCTGGTGGGGTATGGGTGATGGCAGTGGCCTGCGCGAACTGGGAACTATTGACTGGCCGAATTCAATTGGGCATGTCTACAGCGCCTTCACGGACTACCTCGGCTTTAAGCCCTTTAGTGACGAATATAAGGTGATGGGATTGGCTCCCTATGGAGCGCCCAAGTATCTAGAGAAGGTCGCCCAAGTCATGTACCCAACGGATACTGGGATCAGTATCGACTACAGCTATTTTAATTATCAAGTGGGTAAATCCCCCCGCTATAGTCCGCGCCTTGTGGAACTTTTCGGTCCGGCGCTGAGAGAGAAAAATAATGAAGAAGTCCCTCAGCACTATCGGGACATCGCTTCTTCTCTACAAGCGCAGACAGAATTGGTAATTTTCCACTTAGTCAAACGCCTTATTCAAGAAACAGGCAACCGGAATCTTTGTCTGGCTGGTGGAGTGGCTATGAATTCCGTGGCGAATGGCAAACTGATCAGCGAAGGCTATGTGGACGGTCTCTATGTTCCGCCCTGTGCTTCTGATGCCGGTGTCGCTTTAGGGGCAGCCTATTTGGCTCATTTGGAAGTAGGAGGGACGCGGGAACGTCATCATCTAGACACCGGACTCTTAGGCCCTGACTACGGCGATAAAGACTTGGAAGCGGCTCTGAATAAGGCTGGATTGGCCTATGAACGCCAAGAGGATATTACCCAGAAGGTGGCCGAGATGTTAGCCAAGGGGAAGGTCGTCGGTTGGTTTCAGGGGCGTATGGAATTTGGACAGCGGGCTTTAGGGAGTCGCTCGATCGTGGCAGACCCACGCCGGGCCGAGATGAAAGATATTGTCAATGCCAAAATCAAGTTCCGGGAAATGTTTCGTCCGTTTGCTCCTTCGGTTCTGGAAGAACGGGCCACAGAATTTTTTGAGATCCCTCCTGGTGGTCAAGCCGATTTCATGACCCAGGTTTATCCTGTTCGTCCCAATGCAGGTATTCCTGCGGTCACCCATGTGGATGGTTCTGGACGGGTACAGACGGTCAAAAAATCCGTCAATCCCCGCTATTGGCAAATGATCGCCCACTTTGATGCACTCACCGGCGTTCCTGTCGTGCTCAACACTTCCTTTAACATCAAAGGTCAACCCATTGTGAATACCCCCACAGAAGCGATTGAGACCTTCCTCGCCACAGAAATGGATGGTTTGGCGCTCGGAGACTTCTTGATATTGAAACCTCTTCTCAATCTTCAGGTTGCTGAAAACCTAACTGCCGGGTGATAGCCCAAATCACCACAAAGAAGATACCCAGGAAGACTAGACCAATGAGCCCCGATAAAGGATTCCCTGGCATTACGCCTGTAACTAGGGGGGAGATCGCTCCTGTGTATTTGACCAAGCCAATCGAATTAACCACCGTCAGCACCCAAACACATCCCCCATGAAAACCAATGGCAAGGCCCAGCCGACTATTGGTCCACCAGCGGCAATAGACCAGGACCAGACCAAAAGCCCATAGGCCAGGAAATTGAGGCCAAGTGGCAAGAATTGCGTCTAAGGGTTTCAAAAAATGGGCAATCGCAAATATCAAACTAGTTAAATATTGAGCAGACGTCAGGCCATAGTCCCGACCGAACTGATTGACAAGAAACCCCCGGAACAGTAGTTCTTCCATAAAGGCTGCTCCTACTCCCACCGCAAAGCCTTGTAGTAAAAGTAAGGGAAGCGGACCTGCTGATTGAAGCTGGCTGAAGTCAAAAGTGACCCAACCAAAAATTCCTTGGGTTAGCAGGAGTGAACCGCACAGCATAAAGCCTATGCCAAGACCTAATCCGAACCCTAGAAAATTCCGGCGGTCTCCACTCAGCCCATATTGGGAAAAAGGTTTATGGTCCAGAAACTTGGAGAATACCCAGAGCACCGTTGGAATGATCAGATAGAGGATGACTGCTGCCCCGATATTTTGGGTATTGGTGAGGGTTTGCCCCCATGTCCAGCCTGTCCCAAAAAGCCATAGGGATACCAAGGGCGCCCACAGAAGTGCAACCATTCCGAGAAAGAGAAGCAAACGTCCTGGAGTTTTAAGTTTGGAAAGTCTATCGATGACGTTACTCAAGGGCAATCTCACAAATCATCAGCGTCGGATTTGGGTCTAAATAGACCCACGACAGAGGTAAAGCCATGCAGGTAGGTCTCAGACCCTACCGGACCAATTTCGCCATTGCAGAAAAAACCTCCCACCGGGATCGGTCCTAAATAGCGCTGGATGCAGTTTAGATCATGATCCGGAACTCCATAAAGCTGCTCCCCGCGCCCCAGACAGGAAAATAGCAGGGCTCCTCGGGCCTGCTGGCCATTTTCTGCGTGATATCGAGACAACATAAGGTGAATATCTTCTGAGGAAGTCCGGCCATCCCGGATATGAAATTGGATCATCTGACCAGGACGCAAACGGGCTCCCACCGCTAAAACCCCCTCTGAACTGATTCCCATCAGCGTGCGGATTAAGAAGGTTCCGGTCGCCGTTTGTTCTCCCCCAGGGACGTTGAAGAGACTGCCTCCGACTTCACCGCTGAGAATACCGATGGAAAGGGAATGACGGGCTAACTCGCGGTCGCGGTCATTGAGTTCACTCAGTACATTTCGCAAAACTTCAAGCACGGGTTGGTCTTCGAGCGCATAGAGTAGATGTCGTTCGCTGTGGGTGATTTTGAAGGGAGGACCAATCGGTCTACAGCCTTGAGCCACGACGGTATCCAAGACAATATTCCCGACGAAGCCGATCCCCACGGTGCCTTCGCTATATATTTTCTCTTGTCCAAAAAGATATCTAGCCCCACTGACCAAGCCCCCGATTTTCGCGCGGTGGGGAAAGGCAAAGTCCATTCCTTGGAGCAAATCGGTGATTCTTTGACCATCACTGAGCAGAATAAAATCTGGTTGTACATCCTCAGGGATCCTTAGCGCTTTGACCCAGCTATCAGGACGGCTATCTAAGTCTGGGATGTCTCTGGGACCTAGATAAAACGGGTAGAGGTCTACCCCTGGTAAAGAGGCTGCAACCAGCGCTAAAGAAGGCGTACTTTCTACTTCTTGCCCCGCGCCAATGATGCCGCCTCCGGTACAACCTAGAAATAGGCTAGTCGGTAAGCGCTCTGCGAGAAAAGGAGCCACCCACTGAAAATTTCCACTGAAGCCAGGAGAAATAAAAGCGATTACCAAATCAACTCTACGCCCTTCCAGCTGTGTCTGAACTTGAGACACACAGGCATCCAAGGCCTGGTACAGCGAAGGTAAGCTGGATAGAGTGGAAGCCCACTGCATCGTGGATGCGGTGGCAATTGATGAGGTCATCCCTTAATCATGTCACGGGTCTCTCCAGAATCCAAATAAAAAGAATTTCTCCAAATAGGCTCCAGTAAAGCTTATAGGGTGTTTGGAGCAGTTATTTATCTGCGATTTGTTTAATTGATAACCGAAAGAATGGGTAATATCTGATAATAAATAAGTATGGAATTCCCATACTCCCTGAAGGAGCTTTTTTCCCCCGGTATTTATGGATATACCTATATTCTTGGCTACGGCAGCTGTAGAGCCTAGTCTGTCGTGGCCTGAGATTACTTTTAGACTTTTTGCAATTTTATTTCTGGTACTCCTGAATGGCTTTTTTGTAGCCGCTGAGTTTGCCCTCATTGCAGTGCGGCGTACGCGCATTGAGCAGTTGGTAGAAGAAGGAAACCGATCAGCTAAAGCCGTACAGCATGCTCAGAAGGACATAGATAAGGCGCTATCCGCTAGCCAAATCGGAATCACTCTTGCTTCTCTAGCCTTGGGATGGGTGGGAGAACCCACCATCTCTGCTATCCTGATGCCCCTCTTTCAGACCGTGGGCCTGAGTGAGCTTTTAGGGCAGTTACCTTTCGCGTCTGGGGAAAAAAGTGTAGCAGTCTTTTCCATTGCCCTCTCTTTTTTCTTAATTAGTTACATGCATATCGTTTTGGGAGAGTTGGCTCCAAAATCTATTGCTATCCAGTACGCGGAAAAAACAGCCCTGGCCGTGGCGCAGCCAAATCAGGTCTTCTACTACCTGTTTGCGCCCTTTATGAAAATCTTGAATTCTTCATCCAACCTAGTGCTCAAACTGCTCAAGGTAGAACCCGTTGAGAACATGCATCACACAGGTCTCTCTGCGGAAGAGCTTCAGTTGATGATTGCGGCTTCTTCTGAATCAGGAGCTTTGGAAGAAGGGGAGCGAGCACTGCTTTCCAACATCTTTGAATTTGGCGATGTGGTTGCCAGTGAGGTCATGGTCCCTCGCACCCGCATTAACTCCATTGCAATAGGCAGTACCTTCCAAGACTTGTTAGCAGAAGTCGCTGCCACAGGACATTCTCGCTATCCGGTCTATGAAGAATCCATCGATGAAGTGCGTGGGTTTATTCACATCAAAGATGTTTTAGCCAAAATGGCGACGTTTAACATGGACCTGAATGCTCCGTTAACAGACCTTCAGGTTATCCGCCCGGTGCGGTTTGTTCCAGAATCCAAGCGACTCCAAGAATTGCTTCCGGAGATGCAAAAAGACCGTCAGGCGATGGTGATTGTCGCCGATGAATTTGGCGGTACGGCCGGTCTGCTCACCATTGAAGACATGGTGGAGGAGATTGTGGGGAGCATCACCGATGAAGGAGAAGAAGTCCTTGCCACGATTACGCCGCTGGATGAGACGACTTCGGTGGTCCAAGCCCAAGCAGATTTGGAAGAGGTGAACGAGCAATTAAAACTCAACCTGCCTACTTCTGATGAGTATCAAACCCTGGGTGGATTCTTGATCTATCACCTTCAGAAGATTCCTGAAGAAGGCGAGAAGTTTCTATTTGAAGGCCTCGAATTTGCCGTTTTAGAAGTGAATGGTCCCCGCCTTGAAAAAATCAAAGTCACAATCTTGCTTGATCCCTCCGTGCGAGATGATTTGACCTCGACAGTATCCAAAGATTGATCCCTGCCCTCCTATTCTTGAATATTCTCGTGCTTTAGAAATATGCCCCAAACTTCTGTACAGCCTCCGTTAGAGTTTGTTCCGCCAGTGCTCAATCCCTTCCTCGTGCGGACGACCCATGCCCTACTTCCCTACTGGCTCAAACTGAGTACGCCGATTGCTGATATTCAGACGGAAAACGTTGAACGGTTAGTGGATTTATATCGTGATTTTCAAGGAGGAAAAGCCCGTTTTTTGTTAGCTTTTCGCCATCCGAGTACGTATGATGCGCTTTGCATGGGCTATTTGCTTTCTCAGTCCGTGCCCCAAGTCGCCAGACAGAAGAATATTGCCCTTAAGTTTCCCACCCATGCCTATTTTTTGTATGACCGTGGGATCCCTCTATGGGCTGGGTCCGCCGTTGGTTGGCTGCTTCCCCGCTTGGGGGGCATTTCTTTGCGAAGGGGTAAACCGGACCGTATGAGCCTGCGGACTTCCCGCGAATTGTTCGCCACGGGTGCATTACCGCTTATGGCCGCTCCAGAAGGGGGTACCAACGGTCATAACGAGATTGTCAGCCCCTTAGAGCCAGGCATCGCTCAGATGGGATTTTGGTGTGTGGAAGACTTGCTGGATGCCGGGCGCTCTGAAAAGGTCTTTATTGTCCCGATTGGGATCCGCTATCGCTATCGAGAGGCCCCTTGGTCCGCTTTAGAACAACTCCTCACCCAAATGGAGGGTGATACCGGACTCCATGCAGACGCCAACATGGACCGATATCAGCGGCTAAACCGCATCGGCGAACAGCTGCTCACGCAAATGGAGCAGCTTTATACCAACTTCTATCACCAGGACCTCCCCGCCCTTGAACAGCCAGATTTTAATGGACGTCTACAGAGGCTTTTGCAAGTGGCTTTGAAGGTGGCCGAGCAGCATTTTGATCTGAGCCCCAAGGGGAGTATCATTGACCGCTGCCGTCGGATTGAGCAGGCGGGTTGGGACTGTATTTACCGTGAAGACTTCAAAGGAAAGCCTACCTTTAGCCCTGTAGCCAAAGGATTGGCAGACCGGGTCGCGGAAGAAGCAAATCTGCGGATGTGGCATATGCGTCTGGTGGAGAGCTTTGTAGCGGTCACGGGGGCTTATATTCGGGAAAACCCGACCGCTGACCGATTTGCCGAAACCGCCCTGATTGCGGCTCAGACCATTCAGCGCATGAAAGGCGATAATCCTTTCGAACAGCCAAACCTGGGCAAACAAGAGGCGCGGATGGTGGTTGGTCAACCTTTGCTCGTCAATCAATATTGGGATACCTATCAAGCCAGCCGTCAGGGTGCCAAACAAGCGGTGACAGACTTGACCCGCGAGCTGCAAGGATCCTTAGAAGATATGTTGATCTGAAAGGCTCGTTCCCGCTTTGTGTAATGCTTACAATGGCCTGAATTAGCCAAGAAAGAGAAAGTATTTCCTATGATCACTCCGATTAAAATTCTAGGATTCTGCGGTAGCCTTCGGCCTCAATCCTTTAGTCGTGCTGCTCTCCTGCTCGCGTTAGAAATAGCCGAAAAACAAGGGGCTTCCGTAGAATTTTTTGATCCTCTGGTGCATATCCTTCCCCTCTGCACGGGCGCTAAGGAATATCCTGACTACCCTGCGGTCGAACTGTTGAAGAAAAAGTCCACCGAAGCCGATGCCTTTATCCTCAGTACTCCGGAGTATCACGGGAGTTTCAGTGGTGTGATCAAGAACACCTTGGACTTGCTCAGTTTCGATGAGTTGAGTGGCAAAATCTTTGGAGCGATCAGTGCTTTGGGAGGAGTCCACAACTCCAATGCCCTGAATGACTTGCGTATTGTGACCCGACAGGTCCACGGCTGGATGGTCACTGAGCAAATAGCCATTCCTCAAGCTTGGAAGCAATTCGATGCCGAAGGTAAATTAACCGATCCCAAGTTGGAAGAGCGTTTACAAGGTCTGGTTACTGCGGTTGTAACCAAAACCAATCTCTTGCGGGTGGGCTGATAGCCCCAGACAACTATTCTTCTTCCTGGATCTGGGAAATGCTAAACAAGGCGCGAAAAGGAATATTGGCTGCGTGATAAAGCTCTTCGCCCCCTTGTTCTCGGTCTACCACCGCCAAGATTCCTAGGACTTTCCAGCCCATATTGCGCACCGCTTCCACAGCTTTTAGGGCGGAGCCGCCTGTAGTAACGACATCTTCTAAAATGATGACGCCGCTCCCTTCGGGTAAAGGTGAACTTTCTACCTTGGCATTTTTGCCATAGCCTTTGGGTTCCTTGCGGACCAGAAAGACACTAAGCGGTTTTTCTTTGAGATAGGAAACCATAGAAACCGCCGTTGCTAAGGGGTCGGCTCCCATAGTCAGGCCTCCAATGGCCAAGGTGTCTTTGGGCAGTAGGTTAAAGAGCAAAGTGCCGATCAACCAGGCTCCCTCTGGGTCTAGAGAGACTTGTTTGACATCAATGTAATATTTACTGGTTTGACCGGAGGAAAGGGTGAAATCCCCGGTGCGATAGGCCCGTTCGCGGATCAAATGCAGTAAGCGATGTTCTTCTTGCTCAATAAATTTGGGATACATAGCGATATAGCCTAGGGCACTTTTAGATTCTACTAGGCTGTTTCGTCTTTTCTATCTATCGTTCATCCCGATAGATCGGTTTTTCCTGAGTATTAAAAGCTTCTGTGAGCCCCTGAGTGATGGCATGGGAGAGCAGTCCCAAAGGTCCGGCGAACAGACAAAGAAGCAAAGAATGAACGGTCCATACCCCCGTCCGCTGTCCTTTCCAGTAAATCCAACGGCCTACAACAAGGTCCATCACCAGAAAATGGATCCAGGCAGCGGCTGCGAACTGTTCCTTGCTAAAAAGCTTCGCAAGGTCTCTCAATTGAGGATTAGACAGTACTTTGATAGATTCAGGCGTAAGCGCCCCAAAGAGCAAGAAGAGATAGACTCCTGCCAAAAGTGCGGAGGGAAGCAGCGACTGCATAGCCCAACGCGTAAACTTCCAATTGGGTAACAAAATCATCAAGGCCCAAAAAGGTAAGACCGCTATATTTGCCGCTTGAAAGATTAAAGCAACCGATGTTCCCATATACGTACAAGCTACACGCCCAGAACATAATGATTACTTTTTATACTAAATATCAGCAGCTTTGCTGTCTGTTCATTCCTCTAAGTGCTTATGCTGGTTTCTCGATGGCTGACAAATCGGCCAAGACCTCCTAGCCTGGAATAGTTTGATGATTTGTTGGTTATGAATCTTCTCCGCTGTAAGGCCCTGCTTTTTGTATTCCTAATCGTCCCTATGGTTGCTCCCGCTGTCTGGGCCGAATCTCTCTTTTTAGAAAGTGCAAAAACACGGCAGGACCCGGCTAAAGGAGAATTTGACCCTGTTGTCGTGATCAAAGGCTTGACCCAGAATCCAGAGGGTATTTGGACCTCAACCGAGGCTAAATCTAAGCCAACTCCAGAAGCTCTCAAACCTGGGACTCAGGCATCGACTACCTCTTTCCCCGGAGAAAAAGTATTCTCGCCCGTGACTGTGCCGGGACTCGTGATTCAAGACCCTTCTACGGGGCGTCGGATTGTTTTGGGAAAAAATGAGAGCTTCCCGATTTCTGGCAATACGGCAGACCCTTCGATCGCCCAGGAAAAGCTCCTTTATCCTTTTAACCAGTCTTTCCCGCTCACCATCCCCTATGGACTTCGCGCTCATCCAACCACAGGAGCACCCAGTCTGTATCGAGGGGTGGGTATCGCTGCTCCCAAGGGGACTCCTGTGCTTGCTTCTTTCTCCGGGAGTGTGCTGACGGCGGGTTCGATGGGTAACTTGGGTACTGGGGTGGTCTTAGGGCATGGCAACGACTGTCGGACGCGCTATGGGAACCTGGAAAAAGTTTTGGTCCGCGCTGGAACCTTTGTGGTTCAAGGTCAAAAAATTGGTTTAGTCGGAGAGACGGGCCAAGTGAAAGGACCTTTGCTCCATTTTGAGGTATGGCAGCGAAAGAAAAAAGAATGGACTGCCAAAAATCCTACCGCTTTACTCCAGTTCGATGCTAAGACCTACAAGACGGCGATGAAGTTTCAATCCCTCTCCAGTCGCTCGATTCGCGGCGTGAAAGGAGTCCCGACCCGATTACCAGAACCTCCAAAATTATTGAAATAAGATAGGGTCTCTGTCTTTTTGATAGCATGAGAGACGTTCTAAATCTGAGCTAGAAGCCTAGAGGAATTCCCTTGATCGAACGCTATAGCCTCGCCCCAATGGCCGCGGTGTGGAGCGATGAACAAAAATATCGCAATTGGCTGGACGTGGAAATAGCAGCCTGTAAGGCGATGACCCGTTTGGGCCAGATTCCTCCGGAAGCCTTAGAGGAAATCAAGACTAAAGCTAATTTTTCTGTAGAACGGATTGCTGAACTTGAAGCGGAAGTGAAGCATGATGTGATTGCTTTTTTGACGAATGTCAATGAGCACGTAGGTGCGGCCGGACGCTACATTCATCTGGGCATGACCAGTTCAGACGTTTTGGATACGGCTTTGGCCCTCCAGCTCGTCCAGACCATCGATCTGCTGCTCAGCGTCCTGGAAGATGCCATTGAAGCAGTGCGTAGTAAAGCTAAGGACCATCGATACACGATCATGGTAGGTCGTACCCACGGTATTCATGCGGAACCGATGACCTTTGGTTTTAAGCTCTGTGGTTGGTTGGCAGAGTTGGAACGTCATCGCGAACGTTTGCAACAAACTCGGGTACGGGTGGCCGTGGGCAAAATTTCCGGAGCCGTCGGGACCTACGCCAATATTGATCCCCAGGTGGAAGCGTGGACCTGTGAAGACTTAGGCTTGACACCTGACTTGGCTTCCACCCAAATCATTGCTCGGGACCGCCATGGTGAATTTGCGCAAACCCTGGCCCTGCTCGCTTCCTCGATCGAGCGTTTCTGTGTGGAGATTCGTAACCTCCAAAGAACCGATGTTCTCGAGGTGGAAGAATTCTTTGCCAAAGGGCAAAAGGGTTCTTCGGCAATGCCCCACAAGCGTAATCCCGTGACTTCGGAGCAGCTAAGTGGGCTAGCGCGGATTGTGCGCAGCAATGCTATCGCGGCTTGGGAAAATATACCTCTTTGGCATGAGCGAGATATTTCTCATAGCTCCGTAGAGCGGGTGATTTTGCCGGATTCTTCGATTCTGCTTCATTATATGTTGGTAAAGTTTGCAGACCTGACCCGTAATTTGCTGGTTCACGAAGACAATATGGCTCGTAATTTAAATGTCTATGGAGGTGTGATTTTCTCTCAACGGGTCCTGCTCAGTTTGGTCAGCAAAGGAATGAGCCGTGAAGATGCCTATCGCTTGGTTCAACACAATGCCCATAGTGCTTGGAATACCGATAGTGGAAACTTCAGGACGAACCTGTTGACTGATCCGGAGGTCATGGCCCATCTTACTGAAGATGAATTAGAAAATTGTTTCGACCCCAAGGAACACCTGAAGAATCTAGAACAGGTATTCGCACGGTTGGGTCTTGGCTAGCCCTCCAGCACACTAGAAATCTTCGGACTCCCCACCACTATGTCTGCACGTTCTAAACTGCTCCAGCCGATCCTCTTTCCTCGGCTGATAGAGTGGTTCTTTTATCTAATTGCGACAGTCAATATTTTATTGGTTGTTTTTGGCCTAACTTATCTTGAATTTAGAACTTTTTATCTCAATAATGATTACCTTAGTCTGGAGCCTCTTGTCAAACTCTATGATCCCTATAAAGGGGCAGAGCCTAATCTTTATACGCAGAAATATATAGATACGGCACAAGATGTTAAATCACGATATATACAGAATCCGCAAGACCCAGAAATCCCTAAGCTGCTTTTGGACTTGCAGACGCAGAGTAAGTACATCATTGATA
>CASBPW010000226.1 GCA_949127685.1 Candidatus Sivonenia alaskensis PMM_0068
ACCTGTTCGGGATGAGTTCAAGAAAGACGCTCCCGACCCACAAAGCAGTTCCCCTGGCTAATTGGACGCGAAAGCGATTTAGATGAAGTTTTTGTGAGGAGTCCTACTGGCCTCGTGAGTAGAACCACTGGTCAGGGAACCTTTATAGAGTATGCAGATCCCCCATTTTGTCGTTATAGCGATGGAAAAAAGCCCAACAGACTCTTTCCATGAACGGCATGTCAGAAGTTGTGGACCTGTGTTCAGTTCCTATGAACTTATCTAAACGGTGAGGCTCTCGCTCCATGAATGCTCGGTTTGAACAAGCTACCCAAGCTTACAATGAAGGATGCTTCGAAGACGCCTTACAACTTTTTTCCCAACTGTCCTACGAGAATCCCAAAAATGCTGAACTCCGCACATGGTTAGGAGCCACCTACCGGGAAGTAGGACTGATGGAAGAGGCCAGAATTGAGTTTCAAGAAGCCCTCAAACTGACCGATGATCCCAGAACTATCCACCGGGCGCGTACGGCGCTAGAAAAACTAGCTAACAACAAGATCTCCGCCCCGATCACTCCTCCTGCAGAACAAAACGCAGCAGCCATGGAAGTAGAGAAAGTCCCCCACCCCGTTGAAGTGACACAAAGTGTCGGGGCAGCAGCCACCTATACGAATTCACCCCCGTTAGCAGATCCTGTTCTCTCTCCATCCGTGGCTCAGTCCATGGAAACCCGCCGAAACGAAAAAAGTAGCGATGTAGACCTCTACGCTCAGTCCATCATTCAGGAAGTTAGCGTCCCACAACAGAAGACCTCAGCCAACAACGGGAAAGCAACACGTGCTCCCCAGAAGTCTAATCCTCTACAGTGGCCGATTATCTGGTGGAAAAACCTCAAACGGCAGAGGAAACTTTTTCTTCACTTAAATACGGACATGCTCCGAGCAGATGAGTTTGAGATTCTGGGCCGAGAAGTCAACAATATGGCAGCCAACCTTAAAGAGCTAGAGAAACTGTCCCTAGTCGTCAATAAGACCAGTAACGCGATGATTCTTACCAGTAAAGAGGGGCTCATCGAATGGGCAAACGAAGGCTTTACCCGCACCACGGGTTACACCCTAGAAGAAGTTATAGGTAAAAAACCAGGTTCCTTCCTCCAAGGTCCAGACACCGACCTGGCAACCGTCCAACGCATTCGCGAGAAACTGCGTTCCAAACAGCCTTTTACAGAAGAAATTCTGAACTACACCAAGCAGGGTGAACCCTATTGGTTATCCCTTAACATCACGCCTTCCCTGGACCAAAATGGGAACATCATCCAGTTTATTGCTACTGAAAGTGATATTACCGAGCGTAAGCAGGGCGAAGAGAAGCAGAGAATAGCCAAGGAACTACTCCAGCAGCAAGTAACCAACTTGCTAAGTGATATCGAAGGAGCGGCCCAGGGTGACCTCACCGTCCTCGCCAACGTCAGCGAAGGAGAAATGGGTACGGTTGCCGACTTCTTCAACGCCATTATTGAAAGCTTGCGCGCCATTGTTACCCAGGTTAAGGAGACAACCGGAGAAGTCAATACCTCGCTGGGTAAAAACGAAGGGTCTCTCCGGCAGCTGGCCGAAGACGCCCAGAAGCAGTCCGAAGAGATCACTCGCACCCTCGATTCGGTGCAGAAGATGACCTTCTCCATTCAGGAAGTCGCCAGTAGCGCTCGCCAGGCAGTGCAGGCGGCCCGCATCGCATCGGCAAAAGCAGAAGTAGGGGAAGAAGCCATGGACCGTGCGGTGCGAGGAATTCTAACCTTGCAGGGAACAGTCGGTAACACCGCGAAAAAGGTTCAACGCCTGGGAGAATCTTCCCAGAAGATTTCTAAGGTGGTAGTCCTGATCAACAGAATTGCTATCCAGACCAATTTGCTCGCCATTAACGCTGGGGTTGAGGCAGCCCGTGCTGGCGAAGAAGGGCAAGGATTTGCGGTAGTCGCCAAAGAAGTCGGTGCTTTGGCCGCTCGCTCAGCATCAGCGACTAAGGAAATTGAAAGGATCATCGATAGCATTCGATTAGAAATTAGCGAAGTAGTCGAATTCATCGAGCTCAGTAGTGTTCAGGCTGCTGAGGGTAGTTTACTGGTTGAAGAATCCAAGCGAAGTTTAGGAGAAATTCTCGAAGTTTCTCGACAAATTGACCAACTATCTCAAGTGATTTCCACTGCAACGGTATCCCAAGCAGAAACCTCTGAGTCAGTAAACACGCTCATGCAAGACATTGCCCTGGTTTCAAGTCGCACCTGCGATGCATCTCGTCAGGTTTCTAGCTCCCTACAGCATACGGTAAAAGCAGCTAAACTGCTTCAAGAGTCTGTAGAAACCTTCAAAGTAGAAGCAGGGAAGTAACATTAATAACCTGTTATTAAGCAAGGGGGAAAAGCCTATCTTTTCGGCATTCTCTATTGCATGAAATATATCTGGTCGGGTCTGGCATTGCTAAACTTCGACCTGTACTTAACGCGGATCAGAAATGCTCTCAGTGATAATTAAAACCAAAGAATAGGGAACACTAATTAGTAATCCGTAAGGGCTAAATAGCACCTATTTTGTTCAATGAATACTCCTACCTAGTCCAGTCTTTATGAATTTTTCCAACGGTGAGGCTCTTGCTCCATGAATGCTCGATTTGAACAGGCCATCCAGACATACAAAGAAGGCCGCTATGAAGAAGCGGTGCAACAATTCTCAGAACTTATAAAAGAGCAGGACAAAGATGCCCAACTACTCGTCTGGCTAGGAGCAGCTTGTCGAGAAGCAGGCATGGTGGAAGAAGCCAAAATGTATTTTCAAGAAACCCTCCGCCTAAGCGATGACCCCAAAGTCACCAGCATGGCCCGGACCTCCCTGGCCAAATTAGTGGATCGCCCTGCCGTCAGTAGCGTGATTGCAGGAGGGCATGATAGTTCTAGTGG
>CASBPW010000227.1 GCA_949127685.1 Candidatus Sivonenia alaskensis PMM_0068
ATGGAGGGCAGTTCAGATAATCGAGTCCAAGAATTGTCCAAAATTACGCGGGGTTTAAAAGGGCTTGGCAGAGAATTAAAAGTCCCTGTTATGGCGTTGTCCCAGCTTTCCCGTGGGGTCGAAGCAAGAACCAACAAACGACCTATGCTATCGGATTTGCGAGAAAGTGGAAGTATTGAGCAGGATGCCGACTTAGTAATGATGGTCTATAGAGACGAATACTATAACGCTGACAGCCCTGACCGAGGCATTGCTGAAGTTATCCTATCCAAACACCGCAATGGTCCGACAGGGACCGTGAAATTACTCTTTGAAAAGCAATTTGCCCGATTTAAGAATTTAGCCTAGCAAGTTCGCTCTAGCTTTATGTTCTACGGATTGGTTAAGGGAGCATCGGGAGCAGAGGGAGAGGGCTGTGGTTGGGGAGTCGGATTTGAGGGCAGTCCTGGAATGATCGGTTCCAAGGGAGTATCCAGGGCTCTCTGGCGTTCTATCTCCAGGAGTTGCTGGCGCTCACGCTCACGCTTGGCTTCTATCCTTGCTCTCGCTCTGTCTTCCCGTGCCTGTATTTCGGCTGCGATTGGGCTGAAATCAACCCCTTCAGTAGTGAGCGGAAGGGTGCCAGAGAAATCAGGTAGGTCACCGGATGGACTCCTTACCTGCATATTAGCCAAGACAATACCGCCTCTAATCCTGGGTTTGTTTGGGTTGCCCGTCAGCGTAATATCAAGCCCGGTTTGCCCACCAACAGCAGTTAAATCAGAGGCGGCAGGAATGAGACGATAGAGCTGGTCCAAATCTAAGGGGGCTGTGGCCAAGCGGAGGTCCAGATTAGGAGAGCGACCCACTTGAGATACCCTGCCCGTCATACTGATCAAGGTTCCAGGCGTGGATAGGTCTGCCCGTTCTACCAACAACTGGTCTCCATTCACGGTCAGGTCTACATCCAAGGCGCGAGAACTATTCAGGGCTAAAACTCTTCCCCAGCCCAAATTGCCTACCTGACTGAGGTCCATGGCTCCTGTAACCAGGGTTTGGCTACCGCGACGCTCTATACGCGCGTTATAGGGAGCGATCCCATCGCCCTGGAGCAGTGCTCTATAGCGTGATGGGAGCAAGGTTTGAATTTGGGGAAAGGCTGCCCGACCTCTGAGATTTCCAGAAAGCGCACTGGAGGCCAGTAGACCATCAAATTGGAAGTTCCCCCCCACCACTTGGCCTGTGAGGTTCTGAAACTGCACGCCATCGCCAGAGAAGCTCAGCGTCCCTTGCAGATCGCTTAAAGGAGAGGCCAGCCAGGAAAAGGAAGCTTTTGCCCCAGGCTTAAGGGCTATTTGACCGGTTAGGGTTTGGTTCTCAATGCGGATCGCCGCTTGTGCTTTTCCTGTCAGGGCCAGGAGGTTATTGCTCACTCCCTGACGGATCGTAGAGGCGAATAGATCGGAGGCTAGGAGCGCACGCCCTAGAGCCAAATCCAAGTTGTCACTCTTGATGTCTATCAGACGAGAAGTCCCTCTAAACTCTCCTGTCACGGTGAAGGGGGCATCATCTACCCTTCCTAGCACATTAGAAAAGGAAGTCAGGGCTGGCGTAAAGTTGACCGTTCCGGTGACATTTCTAACGAGCTTAGGCAAACGAGTATCCTGGATATCCGCATTCTGTATAGCTAATACTCCTGTCAATATCGGATTCGCCAAGCTTCCTTCTATCTTCAGATCTATATTGCCTTTGCCTGTGGCTTTGCTCAGGGTCATCGGGAGCGCCAGGGCTCCTAGGCGCTTATCGCGCAATAGACTCCGGCTTGCATCTAGGTCAAGATCGGGCGCGTTGACGGTAAGGGCCAATTGAGGTCCGGTAGTCCCTGCAATGAGGACTTCAGAGGTGCCAACCTGCATCCTCATCCCATCTGACTGAATGCCCCCATCCGGCGTAAAGACCAAGGGGCCTACTATTTTCTCCACGGGACGAGCGAAGCCTGGGCCTTTGTAATCCAAACCGCGAACATCAATGCGCCCTGTTGTCGAGAGGGGAGTGTATGGGCTATCCGATTGTCCTTTCCCTGCCGCGAGATATCCTTTGAGCTGCAGATCCGCTGCTATGGTGCCCTGACCGCTACTTTGGTATAGCCAAGGATAAAGATTTTTGCCCAACAACCCTGCTGGCATATGTTGGCGAGCAATAAAAGGATCTAAGTCCTGAGTTTTAACTCTCAGGTCGAGAACACCGGTGCTCCCTGGAGGAGCAGCGCTCTTATCGGGGGGCGTCACCGAGCCATCCATCTCTACAAGCGTCCCTTCTGCCACCAACTTGATGTTATCGAAGCGGACGGCTTTAGGGGTTACCCCTACCTTGAAGTCCGTGGTCAGGTTCTTGCTGGACCAGGGTAAGGAACCGAAGGCTTGAGGCCAGTACCAATCCATGTTCTCAATCGTAGATTTCCCTTGGAGTTGATAATCCTGTCCTATGACACCTCGAACTTGAAAATCAGCCTTGATCTTGCCATACAGCCCCCGCAGACTCTCAATGGGCTGAAAATAGGTCTGGAAGAGCTGAGGCTGGAAATCTTGTACTTTGACTTGCAGGTCTCCTCCCCAACCATCGAGTCCCCCAGTAGGTGCTTTGGGAGGTGTTACAGAACCTTCTATGGTGACAAAAGCGGTTTTTCGGTCTTCAGTGAGATTGCCTTGCAGGCTAACCGGTAATTTTTCTCCGGCTAAAGCAGCTAGATTGACCTCCATGTTGGTCATCCGGAATGCCCGTCCGGGACTGATGCCCTGATCTATGACATTGATTTCCGCATGACGCATAGCCAAACCCGTTCGCTCTAGGTCCAAGGCAACCTGCGGCGTTTCAATAGGCTTGTCCAAAAGGTCTGAAAAACTCCAGTTCCCCTCTATATCCCGTTGGACGTTAATCACTACTTGGTCTAGAACAAAACGCTTAATGACCAACCGCCCAAAGAGCAAAGAGAAAAAATCTACCTCTGCTTCTGCTTCACGAGCGGCCAAATCTACCAATTCTCGCTTGCCATAGTTAGTTTGTCTGACCAAGAGCAGATTGTTGGCCGTGAGGGCGGCTGAACCCCAGGTTTTTAATTTGAGGTCTCCAATTTCTACCTCACGCTGAGTAGCCTGGGACAGGGCTTGGCGGAATGTTTCCTTATAGGCATTGGGATTGACCCAGATGGAGAAAATAACATTCGTCAGGATAAACACTAGCGCGGCGATTCCAGCCACTTTTAGAAGCAGACTAGCCCACGACGGGAACTTCAGGTTCTTGATGAAACTGACGTCGATAGGGCTTATGCCCTCAGACCGGGCTGGACCTGTTGGTTTGGGAGGCATGTAAAAGAAAATAACAAACTTACGGGCCTTAGATCTGCGTTATGGAAAACGTTTACCATTCACTCAGGTCATGAGCTGAGGTGGCAGGGCTGACCATCCTTCTTCGTGCTCAAGAAAATTCAGAATGTCAGAGGGTTGGCGCACCTCTAAAATACCGTTTTCCTCGCTTACTAAGACTAACTTGGGCCGGTGGGATTTTAACTCTTCAGAAGATAATTGACCATAGGCAATGATGATCACTCGGTCCCCCGGCCTACAGTGATGGGCTGCAGCTCCGTTGATAGCCACCGTTCCAGAGTGCCTGGGTGCCGTCATTGCGTAGGTGATGAGGCGCTGACCATTGGTTATATTGACGACATGAACCTGTTCGTAAGGAACTATGGCCGCGGCTTCCAAAAGTTGGATATCGATGCTCACACTCCCCACGTAGTCTATATGGGCATCGGTGACCGTTGCTCGATGAATTTTACCAGTGAGGACATGGTGCAACATCCCTTAAGTATGACACTGTGCAGGACGTCTCTACCGCTCTGAGAAGCCGAAGTCGCTTAGATCCAGGCTGCTATCCAAAAGCTGAGGGCTGACATGCCAGCGGCGGTCTTCTCCCACCCAAAATAAAGATGCCTGTCTCAAGATTCCTAAAAATCGGGTGACCGTGACACGGGTAGTCCCGAGCACATTGGCAATTTGTTGATGGGTGAGATGAATATCAATAAAGATTCCATCCGGGGTCTGTTGGCCAAATTCACGGGCCAAAAAGCCCAGAAAACCAACCAAACGGTCTCCGATGTAGCGTCTTCCCAGAAGAGCCAGTAGAGACTCTGTGTGGCGTAGACGGAGGGTCAGCAACTCGTTCATCTCCATCGATAGACGAGGAGACTCCTGGATATCTTTCCACCGCAACCGCAAGAGGTCTACGTCGCTCAGGGCATAGGTTTCATAGGATTCTAGTGCGGTAAACTTTTGGGCCAGGGGCATCATCGGTCCAATTAAACTGATGATCGACTCATCTCCACTAGGATGTATGGTCTGCACCTGCACCATGCCACGATAAATAATCCATACCTCATCCCAACAGAGAGGAATAACCCTTCCAGCCCGGTAGTGCCAGAGGTTACGCTCCTGATAGAGCTCCTCCAGCAAAGTACGCAAAGATTCTTTCTGGGTTTCTCTATAGGAGTGGGGCATGATGAAAATCCATAACCTGGAACTATGCTCTGGCTGCCTTAATCACAATAGTCTTACTCAAACCTTTGTGGAATAGTACTTTCACTGAAATGAATGTGAACTTTGGATAGGCTTCAAAGCCCAGGCCTAGACTGCTACAGGGGAGTAGCAAGATTCAGACCCAAATCAGAAAGCGAAACTCCATGGCTCAAGCAGAGGCGATGACCTGTTCCCCTTGTCAAGATGGCTTCTTTCTTAAAGATTCCAAACAGGCGAGTTACGGTGACACGGGTCGTGCCGACAATATTGGCGATTTGCTGGTGGGTCAAGCGAATATCTAGAAAGATTCCCTTTGGGGTTTCTTGACCGAACTCACGGGCCAGAAATGCTAAAAAACCTAATAAGCGCTCACTGGTTTGGCGTTTGCCCAAGAGGGCTAGCAGAGACTCGGTTTGGCGTAAGCGCCTTGCCAAAAGTTGATTCATGTCCATAGCCAGCCGAGGAGAGTCCTGAACATCGCTCCAGTTCAAGCGATGTAGATCTACATCTGTCAAAGCTGTGGCCGAGTAAGACTCTAAGATCGAAAATCTCCTTGCCAGCGGCATCATCGGTCCAATCAAACCAAGAATAGACTGATCACCGTTAGAGTGTAAGGTCTGGGTTTGAACAATGCCACGGTAAACGATCCAGATATCGTCTTTATGCAAAGGAATAAGCTGGTTTGCTTCATAGCGCCAAAGGGTACGCTCCTGGTAAAGATCTTCAAGGTATCGCAGGGAGTCATTATGAGAAACCATGGATGAATCTCCTTAAGCCTGAGGAATATGGGCTCAATCTAAGCATTTGCTAGTTGAGAACGATAGCAACAACCCTAACCCTGCTTGTGCCAGTTGGGTACAGTATTTATACTTACCCGGCAATTCGGGTTCCGGGCAATCCGTCTCAAGAACTGTTTCTGTTCATTTTGGTCTTCAGCGCCCCCTGGTTGGGATACATACGGGGCTGAGACAGGGACTCTAGCAAAAAGCATGGCATCTTCACCGCAAGATGGACTTACCTTAGCCTTGACAGGTAAAGAATCAGTAAAGGACCAAGCCCGCGTTGTGAAAGCTTATCGCAAAGCAATCCCGTGAGCTTAAGACCTGTTCTTGGCGTGGGTTTCAAAGTCCTCCATCGCATAGATCTCTTCAAGCTACTGTTAAAAGACTCATTTCCAGCATCTTTTGGATAGGTGCTAGCGCCTTTAATCGGATAGCTTCATCCATCACAATTTCTGGCGAGCGATTTTTCATGCACAGATAAACTTTTTCTAAGGTATTGAGTCGCATAAAGGGGCATTCGTTACAGGCACATTGATTATCAGGGGGGGCAGGAATAAATTTCTTATGCGGAGAAGCTTTCTCCATCTGATGAATGATCCCTGCTTCTGTCACCACAATAAAAGTACGGTTGTCACTACGTTGCGTATATCGCAAAAGACCTGTGGTAGAGGCGATAAAATCGGCATGTTTCAGTACAGGTTCTTCACATTCTGGGTGGGCAATCACTTCTGCTTCTGGATACTGCATTTTGAGCTGAACTAACTTCTTTTCAGAAAACATTTCATGCACAATACAGGCTCCAGGCCACAGCAACATATCTCTACCCGTCTGTTGCATGACATAGCGACCCAAGTTTTTATCAGGCCCAAAAATAATCGGTTTGTCCTTAGGAATTTGATTGACGATGGCCACGGCATTGGAGGAAGTGCAGATAATGTCACTGAGGGCTTTGACGCCAGCGGTACAGTTGATGTAGCTAATGACGATGTGGTCTGGATGCTGCTGACAGAAGGCCGCAAATTGGTCTTCGGGACAGCCCTCCGCGAGGGAGCAGCCTGCTTCGAGGTCAGGCAATAAAACTTGTTTGGTGGGATTTAGGATTTTGGCTGTTTCTGCCATGAAATGCACGCCACAAAAGACGATCACATCAGCACTCGTATCCGCAGCCTGTCGCGCCAAGCCCAAAGAATCTCCCATATAGTCTGCAATGTCTTGGATATCCGGCTCCTGATAATAGTGGGCCAAAATCACCGCATTCATTTCTCTTTTCAGGCGGCTAATTTCCTGGAATAGGTTCAATGAGGGGGAAACCGTAGAAATAGCAGGGGACACCATGAAGTTGTTCTCCAAGAAAGGCAAGCTGAGCACCTTCTATATCCATGTTAGGAGATTCTCGCATCAGCAAGCTTACGCAATGCCTTACAGTTAAGCTAATTGGCGATATATTTTGGGGTCGCAAACCCTTCTTGAAGGTTTCTCAGGGTATTCACGGATTCTCCAATTTTTTAAGCTGCGTACAAGTTCCGTGATAATACACGCTTCCATAGCTCAACTTACCGGCTTTAGTTTAGATATGTTGTTCGAAACTGATCATTTTTAGTGGCTATATGCCCAATCCAAGAGTTCAATAAGCGCAGAAAAATTGAAACTCTACCAACATGCTCATACTGTGGGTGTTCTGTGACGTAATTTATGCATTGCGGTGTAAGCACCTTGCCGCAATGCATAGGTATTTATAGGGGTTTATGGAAATGCTGATTTCACGATAGCCCGTTATCTATCTTCAGTTCTGAGAAGAGCAACAGGCTAGAAAATCCTTGTTCTATTTTTGAGAATAGTGAAAATGAACTCCTCATGGCGGCTAAAGCCCAACCGTTACAGCGGCACCTTTTACACTTCATATGTGAATTGGCGATACCTTAAAAAACTGAATCTTCTTTTCGCATTAACTAGGATTTTAGTTGGTGTAATCGTAATCTTGTCTGCTACGTCTTTGAACCCGGCCATTGCCGAAGACTGGACGACCTATGGATATGATGCTGCTCATACTGGCAATAGCCCCAACGAAACGGTTATCACTGCCGACAATGTCTCGCAACTGTCCTCGCTGTGGAACTTCTCCACCAGTTCGGGTATTCTCACGCAGCCCCTAGTCGCGAAGCAGGTGTCGAGTGTTAACGGAAAGACTAGGGATCTTGTCTTAGTCGGCAACCTTGATGGCAGCTTTTTTGCCATCGACGACAATGACGGATCCACGCAATGGACATGGTCCACCCA
>CASBPW010000228.1 GCA_949127685.1 Candidatus Sivonenia alaskensis PMM_0068
CCTCCTCGCTGAACATGGCCCAAGACCGTAACCCGAACCTCTGGATTGGTTCCCAGACTACTTTGTTTAATTTGGTCGGCTATATAGTGTCCAATTCCATCTAGAGAGGTTTTCTCTTTTTCTAATCGCATTCCTGAATTTGGTTTCACCCCTTCTGCAACGATAATCATCGCAAATTCACGCCCCCATTTATCCCGCAGCTGTAAGATGTGGTGCATTACGTGATCGAGAGAATAAGGAATTTCAGGAATCAAAATGACATCTGCTCCCCCAGCGATCCCCGCATGCAGAGCAAGATAGCCAGCCTCTCGGCCCATAGTCTCCACAATCATCACCCGGTCATGACTAGCTGCTGTATAGGTCAGGCGAAAAAGAGCGTCAGTGACCGTATTGACTGCGGTATCAAACCCGAGGGAGCGTTCCGTCAGCGCCACATCATTGTCAATTGTTTTAGGGATGGCCACCAAGTTCCAACCCCCTGTTTGAGCGAGTTGACGAAGAATTTTCAAGCTACCATCCCCGCCGATGGCAATCAGGGCATCCAACTCCATCAGTTGATAGCCTTCCAGCACTGCTTCATCAAAGGGGTCTCCCTTACTGATCGTCCCCAGAAAAGTTCCTCCCATGCTGAGTAAAGGATCGATTCCATGGATATCCATACAGTGCAGATTCAAAGCAGCCGTTTTAGGAGGACGGGACTTCAGCCCCTGCGTGGCATGGGAAATGCCAATCACATCCCAGTCATAGGTAAGCTTGGCATGTTGTACCACTGCCCGAATCACCCCATTGAGGCCAGGACAATCGCCGCCGCTCGTGAGAATGCCAATTCGTTTACGTCCCATCCTCTCCTCTCTCAACAGGTTTGTAGCTCTGGAGTGCACGCGTATACTGGGCACGCTCGAAGGCACTGGGGTCTGGGCAATTTTTCTGACTCATGCTGCCCTGCAACTGCTGGACGGAGCTATATTCATGCTCTTCCATCCAAGCCCGCATTCCCTCTTCAATCACCCGAATCTGGGCAATGCCATGTCTGAGGAGCACCGAACAAAGCATGGTGACTTGAGCACCCGCCATCAGCATTTTTAAGGCATCGGTGGCTTTATGAATACCGCTCGTGGCAGCCATATCAGCCTGAATACGGCCATAGAGAATAGCAATCCAGCGCAAGGGTAGGCGCATCGCTTGGGGTGTGCTTAAAAGCACATTCGGCTCCACTTCTAAGGTTTCAAGATTGATATCCGGCTGATAAAAGCGATTGAACAACACCAGAGCATCAGCCCCTGCACTATCCAGACGTTTCACCATATGAGCCATATTGCTGAAAAACGGACTGAGCTTGACGGCCACAGGAATAGTTACCACCGATTTTACGGTTTTGAGGATGTCCAGATAGGTCTGTTCGACGGCTTCTCCGGTCATTTCCATATCCGTAGGCACATAGTAGATATTGAGTTCTAAGGCATCCGCTCCGGCCTGCTCGATTTGGCGGGCATAGTCCGTCCAGCCCCCTACAGTCGAACCATTCAAGCTAGCGATGATCGGAATGTCCACTGATGCTTTCGCTTGCTCAATATGGGTCAAATATTCTTCCGGTCCGATATGGAATTGAGCGGGTTCTGGAAAATAGGTAAGTGACTCTGCAAAACTCTCTGTTCCATAGGTCAGGTGATGGTGCAATTCATAGCGTTCCAGGCGCAACTGCTCTTCAAACAGTGAATGCATGACCACGGCTGCTGCCCCGGCCTCTTCCATCCGCTTGATCTGGTCGATTTCTTCTGAGAGAGGAGAGGCCGAGGGCACGAGAGGCGTCCGCAGGGTTAATCCCATATAGCGTGTCGTCAGGTTCATTCGGGTGCTCCCCTTTCCGTAGGAGCTTGAGCGCCCCGTGCCGCTAAGTATTCATAAAGATGCCAGCGGTCTTCGACATCATCCTGAGCCTCTCTGAGTAACTGTTTGGCTACGGTTGGACTGCTCTTGGTCAGCATTTTGAAACGGTTTTCCAGATAGAGATATTTTTCAAGGGGGATTTTCGGGGCGCGGGAGTCCAGTTGCAGGGGATTTTCACCCCGCTCAGCCCGTTCGGGATGAAATCGATAGAGCAACCATTGGCCTGAGTTAACAGCTGCTTTCTGGTTTTGCATAGCCGTAGTCATATTGATGCCGTGAGCAATGCAATGGGAGTAGGCAATGATCAACGAAGGGCCTTCGTAGGCTTCGGCTTCTAGAAAGGCTTTGAGGGTGTGTTCATCCCTTGCGCCCATAGCGACACTGGCAACATAGACATTGCCGTAGGTCATCACCATCAGGCCGAGATCTTTTTTAGGCACAGGTTTACCGCCCGCTGCAAATTTGGCAACGGCGGCACGGGGAGTGGCTTTGGACATTTGTCCTCCTGTGTTGGAATAGACTTCCGTATCGAGGACCAGGACATTCACATTCCGACCACTGGCCAGCACATGGTCTAAGCCGCCAAAGCCAATGTCATAGGCCCAGCCATCACCGCCGATAATCCAGACGCTTTTTTTGACCAACAAGTCAGCTAGGCTCAACAGCTGTTTAGCTTCTTCGGAATCTAAGGTTTGCAATCGCTCCTTGAGGAGGGCTACCCGCTCCCGTTGCTCATAGATATCTGCTTCATCTTTTTGTTCTGCATTCAAAATCGTCTGCACCATTTCGTCTCCAAGCTCCCCGGACAATTTCTTTAAGAGCTCGGAAGCGAATTCTTTCTGCTTATCGAGGGACAGACGAAAGCCCAGCCCAAATTCGGCATTGTCTTCAAACAGAGAATTGGACCAGGCAGGGCCCCGTCCTTCCGCATTTTTAGTCCAGGGTGTGGTCGGTAGGCTCCCTCCATAAATCGAAGAACAGCCTGTGGCATTAGCCACCACCATACGGTCGCCAAATAGCTGGGATGCCAGTTTGATATAAGGCGTTTCTCCGCAGCCTGCACAGGCCCCAGAGAATTCGAAGAGGGGTTCTTGCATCTGTTGCTGGCGAATCACTGTTGTATTCAGGTCGCGGCGGTCTGGATTAGGAATGCTCAAAAAGAAGTCCCAGTTTTCCCGCTCTGGCACCCGCAAGGGGACTTGGGCCTGCATGTTGATCGCTTTGAGCGAAGGAATAGATTTATTTTTCGCAGGGCAGACATCCACGCAGATCCCACAGCCGGTGCAGTCTTCCGCCGCCACTTGAATTGTGAACTTCAGCCCTTGCCAGTCGTGGTCGCGGGCCTCGGAAGATTTAAACGTTGAAGGTGCTCCCTCTAGGACCTCAGGCTCATACACCTTGCCCCGAATAACGCTATGGGGACAGACCATCACGCATTTGCCGCACTGGATACAGACCTCTGGGTCCCAAACCGGAATTTCTTGGGCAATATTGCGTTTTTCCCATTGGGCTGTACCTGTAGGGAAGGTGCCATCCACCGGTAAGGCGCTGACGGGCAAGGTATCGCCCTGTCCGGCAATCATTTTGCCTAGAACATCCCGCACAAAGGCAGGGGCGTTATTGGGCACCGGGGCCTGTAGAAACGCGATAGGTTGCATCTCTTCAGGAATACGACCTGAGATTTCTACGGCGAATAGATGTTCTAGGGTCTGGTCTACTGCCTGCAAATTCATCTGAACAATTTCATCGCCTTTCTTGCCATAGGTTTTCTGGATCGATTGTTTGATTTCGGCAATCGCTTCCTCTTTGGGCAAAATGCCCGACAGGGCAAAGAAACAGACCTGCATTACGGTATTGATCCGCCCACCCATCCCGCTTTCACGGGCCACTTTATGGGCATCAATGACGTAGAACTTCAGGTGCTTGCGAACTAGCTGTTCCTGCATCGTTTGCGGTAAAGCGTCCCAGACTGCTTCTGGCCCGAAGGCCGTATTCAGCAAGAAGGTCCCTCCTGACACCAGGGGTTGCAGCATGTCGAAACGTTCGAGAAATACCGATTGGTGACAGCCAATAAAATTGGCTCGGCTCACCAGATAGGTGGAATGGATCGGTTCAGGTCCGAACCGCAGATGGGAAATCGTTACCGAACCTGATTTCTTGGAATCGTAGACAAAATAGCCCTGGGCATAGTTATTCGTCTGTTCCCCAATGATTTTGATCGAATTTTTATTGGCCCCCACCGTACCATCGGAGCCCAAGCCATAGAACAGACAGCGGACTACGTGATCTGGTTCTGTCGAAAATTCTGGGTCGTAGGGAAGGCTGGAATGGCTGACATCATCGTGGATGCCGATCGTGAAATGGTTCTTGGGATGCTCTTGGGCAAGATTGTCAAAAACCCCCTTGATCATGGCGGGGGTGAATTCTTTTGAGGAAAGGCCATAGCGTCCCCCGACGAGGTTGATCCCCTTGAGAAAGGGCTTGGCATGGAGGGCCTCATAGACGGCAGCAACGCAGTCTAGATAAAGGGGTTCACCCGTGCTGCCCGGTTCTTTAGTCCGGTCTAGGACGGTGATCGCTTTGGTCGTTACCGGTAGCGTTTCCACAAACCGGTTGGTGTCGAAGGGGCGATAGAGCCGCACTTTGAGGAGGCCAACCTTTTCACCGTGTTGGTTGAGGAAGTCTACGGTTTCCTGGACGGCTTCACAGCCAGAACCCATCAGGACGATCACCCGCTCTGCATCAGGGTCTCCATGATATTCAAACAAGCGGTATTGCCGCCCGACACGCTGGGCGAACTGATCCATAGCCTGTTGGGTAATATCTGGGCAGTCAGCGTAGAAAGGATTTACCGTTTCCCGCGCCTGGAAGAATACATCTGGATTTTGGGCTGTGCCGCGCAGCACGGGATGATCCGGCGACAGGGCACGGGCGCGATGTTCTAGAATCCGTTGCGGATTGATCATCGCTCGCAGGTCGTCATCGGATAGCCGTTCAATTTTGGCAATCTCATGGGAGGTACGGAAGCCATCAAAGAAATGTAAGAACGGAATCCGGGACTCCAGCGTGGCCATCTGGGCAATCAGGGCAAAATCTTGGGCTTCCTGTACAGAGGCCGAACAAAGCAACGCAAAACCCGTAGCGCGGGTAGCCATCACATCACTGTGGTCCCCAAAAATAGAAAGGGCTTGGGCCGCTACTGAACGCGCTGCCACATGAAAAACTGTCGGCGTTAGCTCTCCAGCAATCTTGTACATATTGGGAATCATCAACAGGAGTCCCTGAGATGCCGTGAAGGTAGTAGCCAGCGATCCCGTTTGTAGGGCGCCATGCATTACGCCTGCCACCCCTCCCTCAGACTGCATCTCCACCACAGAAGGAACGGTACCCCAGAGGTTAGGCTTTCCCTCTGCCGCCCAGGCATCTGCCCATTCCCCTATAGGGGTGGAAGGGGTAATCGGATAGAGGGCGATCACTTCATTCAGACGATAGGTGACGGAAGCCACCGCCTCATCACCATCCAATGTCGCAACAATCCTTGGGTTCGAAATGCCTGTACTCATAGTCAGGGAGCCTCTTGTAAAAGCTGATATTTCGTTTGTTGCGCGCCGGGCACGTCACTTCACCCTCTATATCTATCTAAATGATCGTCAGGATTAAACATTTGGAATATTTCTTA
>CASBPW010000229.1 GCA_949127685.1 Candidatus Sivonenia alaskensis PMM_0068
CTGCGAACGTTTACGCAACAGACTCACCAAAAAGCTACATCCTAAAGCCATCAGCCCAATCACAAGCAGACCCATAGGGCTAAAACCCAAAGCCTTGAACAGGTCGTTAAACCCAGCAGGAGGAGTTCCCTTTGCCGAAGCTTGAGCCAAAAGAGCTGAATTCTCTAGAAAAACCATGAAATTGACCGGGCAAGTTTGCGACAAGACAAAGAGACTATTATCTCTAAGCTTAGACTGCCCTTAATTCAGGACATAGCTTACTGTCAACGTCAAAATTCATCACTTTATTAAATTTAGGATTTCATGGGCACCTCGTTGCACAACCCCAGCAGCACCGAGCTTTTCTCGCATGTGCCCATAGTCTATTTGCATCTGTCGTCTCCGTGGCTGATTGGTCAGCAAATCCAAACCTTCACGGGCAATATTTTCAGGATTACTGTCTTCCTGCACAAATTCGGGCACGATAGCTCGCATTTCCAGGAGGTTGACCGGGGAGATCAAAGGAATGTTGACCTTCAAAATCTTTCGGGCGATAAAGGCGGTTGCTTTGCTGAGCCGATAGAGGACCAATTGGGGAATATCGAGAATAGCGGTTTCTAAATTTACGGTCCCCGATTTAGAAATCACCAAGTCCGAGGCGGCCAAGATATCATAGTTATTCCCTTGGGTGATCTGGATCTTCAGGCCCTTGGCCTCTGCGTCTTGTCGAACGGCTCCTCGGAATCGTTCTGAAGATAGGGGCACCCAAAAATGGACAGAAGGCAGCGTCTCTTGAATCAAGCGAGCCCCTTCAAACATGGTGGGCATCAGTTGCCGAATTTCTTGGGCACGAGAACCAGGCATGAGGACCACCACCGGGTCTGTAGCAGGGACTCCCATCTGCTGACGGATGACCTCTCTCGACTGAGTGGTGTGCACAATATCGACGAGGGGATTGCCAATAAACTGAACCCGTTTGGCTCCATTGCGCGCATAGTAATTCGCTTCTTCTGGAAAAATGGCCAGGATTAAATCGGTAAATCCAATAATCTCAGAAGTGTTGGCCGTGCCTGCGTTCCAGACCCATTCTTGGGGACCGATATAGTACACCCCAGGAATGGCAGGATCCAGCTTGCGAATAAATTTACCGATTTGGATGTTGGGACCGATGTAGTCAATATAAACCACGAGGTCTGGGGGATTTTGACGGAGAAACTTTTTGGCTTCACGCTGCACTTTCAAGGTGGGGAGAATATAGGGCAAAGCCTCTACAATACCGATCGAACTAATCGCTCCGGTATCAGCAATCAGCTGGGCACCCGCTTGAGCCATGCGCGGCCCGCCTAAAGCCGTGATTTCTAAGGTGGGATCGAGGGCTAACAGCGCTTGGATGAGATAGCTACCATGCAAATCGCCTGAGATCTCTCCTGTGCTGATAAAAATCTTTTTACCCATAGTTATTCAGGGTTAGTTTTATCCATGGGTTCCTCAGTCTTGACCAATCGCCATTTTTCAGGACGAATCGGTCCTCTCCGGGTAGAATCCGTTGTAGAAGTTTTCAGAAACTCGTAAAGGTGATCGGCCAGAGGGTTGCTGGTGAAAAGCTCTAGTTCCTTTAGGACATGGGCCAATGGCATACCAGAACGATAAATCAAGCGATAGGCTTTCTTGAGTAAACTCAAACTTTCGGAGCCAACCTGGGCCCGTTTGAGTCCTAGCAAATTCAGACCGCGCACCTGCACCGGATTTCCTTCCGCCATCACGAAGGGCGGCACATCCCGCTCTACCCGCGAACAGCCGCCAATCATACACAATCGGCCAATGTGCACAAATTGGTGGATTCCTGTCAGCCCGCCGATCGTTGCTTTGGATTCCACCACGATATGACCGGCTAACGACACCGCATTGGCAATCACCACATGGTTTTCAATCACACAGTTGTGTGCCACATGGACATAGGCCATCAGCAAATTATTATTGCCAAGAACTGTTTTTTCTCCCGCTTTGGTGGCCCGGTTAATCGTCACGTTTTCACGGATGCGGTTGCCATCGCCAATAAGGACTTCAGAGGGATCGCCTCGGTATTTCAGGTCTTGGGGTTCCTGTCCCACAGAAGCATGGGCAAAAAATTCATTGTGTCGACCAATCCGGGTATAGCCCTGAATGACCACATGGGGACCTAAGCGTGTGCCTTCCCCAATCCGGATATCAGGCCCATCGATAACCGCATGAGGACCTATTTCCACACCGGCATCTAGTACGGAGTGTTCCCCAATCACAGCATAGGGACCGATCACCGCCGATGGATGGATCAGGGCTTTAGGATGAACCACTGCGGTTGGGTGGATTCTTGGAGCAGCCGGGGTGTATGCTTGTGAGCCCATTTCAGTCTCAGGAATCTCGGTCAATTATGGCAAATCGTAGCTCCCCATCCGCCACTTTTTCGTCATTCACAGAAGCCCATACCTCCAGACGTCCAAAGCGTTGCTTACGGATCACGAGCAACTTAGCATGCAAAATAACCACATCCCCCGGTACCACTTGCTTGCGCAACTTAGAGCGTTCTACTCCGGTAAAGAGTGGAAGTTTGTTAGCGTACTCCGGCATTTTGAGGACGAGGAAAGCCCCCACTTGGCCAAGGGCCTCAATCATCAACACACCTGGGAAGACAGGATGACCTGGATAATGCCCTTGGAAGAAAGGCTCATTAATGGTGACATTTTTTACACCGACCACATATTCTCCAGGGACATACTCAATTACTCGGTCTACAAAAAGGAAGGGGAAGCGGTGAGGCAGAACTTCCTGGATGTCTAAAATAGAGTAATTTACTTGGGCCACAATGGATTCCTTCAGATGGGGTGCATGCACTTAGTTAGGTGCTAGTTTATATTGCCACTATTCTCTCAGTTTTTGGGCCATTCTTCTATGGAGGTCGTGACCTGCTTTATACGCCACGAAATGACCAACCACGGGAAATCCGATAAGAGAGAGGTCTCCCAACAGGTCCAAAATCTTATGGCGCACGGGCTCATCTGGCCACAGGGGCGTATTTACCCAGCCTGCTTTACTGCATACCAGTGCACAATCCAAGCTTCCTCCTTGAATTAAACCTTTCTCTCTAAGCACTTCAATCTGCTCTAGAAGGGTAAAGGTTCGAGCTGGGGAAATTTCTTCGGTAAAAGTTTCGGGAGTAACGATCAAACTAAACCATTGAACCCCGATCTCTGGCACGGGAAAATCAATGCCATAGGTGATCCGAAAAACGTTATCGGGAAAAACGGCCACAAAGCGGTCTTCTTCTGAAACCGTTAGCGGAGTTTTAATCTTAATCGTTTTTCGGAGTTGGTCTTGGGTAACCAGCCCGGTTTTTAATAGTGCTTCAGCATAGGGTTTAGAAGAACCATCCAAAATTGGTACCTCCGGACCATCTAGTTCAATCCGGCAGTTATCTACCCCAAAAGCATAAAGCGCTGCCAGGAGATGCTCCACTGTTCGCACGCTCTGGGAACCGGAACGCAATTCTGTGGACAGTAGGGTTTGATGTCCATATTCCGCTAGAGCAGGGATGAATCCCTGTTCGGACTGGTCCAGACGGCAAAATTGCTTGCCATATCCTTGTGGGGCTGGGGCAAGAGTAAGGTGACAAGACTTTCCATAGTGCAATCCTGGACCTTCAAAAGTCACAGCTTGGGCCAGAGTTTGTTGTTGAAGCATATGGATAGGATTGCCAGGGGTTAGATTCTTCTCTTCACATTAAGTCGAGAAATAACCGGGAGCAAGCCAGCGTTCACCAACAATAGCCAGCCTAAAACTTCTGACCCAATCCAAAGTTGACTTGGCTAGGCAGATTGACACTGTTAAAGCCAAAGTCAAGCCGTAGAGCACCTAGCGGCGACTGGATACGCAGACCTAAGCCATAGCCGAAAGCAGAACCCGGTTTACCCCGCACAATCGCAGGAGCCCCTAGGACCGCAGCAGCACTTGCCAGATCAGAACCATAGTCCACGAAAGCCACAGCCCCTATAGGGTCAAACACAGGGAAACGTAGCTCTGTAGTTCCAATAAAGAAGGAACGGCCCGTGCCTAAACCTCCTTCAGTAAAGCCCCGTACAGAGTTACTACCCCCTAAGGAAAAGGCTTCATAGGGAGGAAAATTCCCCAACAGGGTGCCAAGATTGCCATTAAAGGCGAGGACCTGCTTATTTGGGCCAAAATTCAAGAAGTTGCCCAAGAAGTTGCCTGAGATGAACTGACTATAGGTAGTAGCCAACCGGGTAAAGTTAGACTCCGGACCCCCATTGTTGAAAATGGGAAGCGCTTGCTCAGCCCCCAAGTTAAAAAATGAACCTTGCCTGGTAGTCGTGGGATTATCCCGCAGGTCATTAGTGATAGAACCGTTTAGGGCAAAGATATAATCACGAGGATAACTGCAGCTTTGTTGTGGGTCGCTACAAGACAGGGTCAGAGGGTCTCCGTTTTGGTCTACTGTCTGAGGGACACCGTCGTAATCTCGGATCTCCACGCGTTCAGCTCTAATACCCGTAGAACCCCGCCATGAATTTCCATATTCCGTCAGAGGTCGAGATAAAGATGCTCTAACCCCCAAAGTATTCTGACGAGGGAGATTACCATTCGCCAGCACTACCCCATCATCAAAAATGTAGCTTTGCCCAACACTGTTAAAAAGGTTGGCACTCAAGGCTGTCCGACTGGGGTCACTATTGAGCCAAGGATCGTTGTAGGTAACGTTAGCCTGGATTTGTTGGACCCCCGCTTGCAGGTCTAAACCTGCTTTTTGGTTATTTCCTCCAAGATTCTGCTCTTGGAGGCTGAGGGTTACAAACACCCCATTCGCAGAATCAACCCCGGCCCCTGCCGACAAAGATCCTGTATTTTTTTCCTTAACCTTGACTCCGACCACTACCTTTTTGGGGTCTTTCCCAGGATTGAGTTCCAGACTTACATCCTCAAATAAATTTGTGGCAAAAAGCTTTTGTAAATCTTTCTGCACTTCATCTCGGTTGAATACTTGACCGGGCTTGAGGACCATCTCCCTGGTCACGATGAAATCGCGGGTGCGGGTATTGTTCTTTACGACAATATCTTCTACAAGCCCTTCGGTGAGGGTGAGAGTGACCTTACCATCGGGGCTAGATTGCACATCGGAGACCTTAGCCAGCACATAGCCTTTCTGGGCGTACCACTCTTCCACCTCCTTAATGGACTTCTGTAGCCGTCCATAGTTGATGGTCTTCCCTTTTTGTTCCGCAAAAAATTGATTAAATTCTGCCTCCGGCAGCACGGTACGCCCTTCGGCCACCACCTGGGTCAAAGCAGGATTGGGAGCGACATCAAAAGTCACGCGAATACCGAGTGGGGTGTCCTCTGGCGTTGCTTTTACCGTTGAGAAATAGCCCGTAGAGAAAACAGCATTGATATCTTCTTGCAGTTGGGTGCGGGTGATTGTTTCCCCTGCCCTGGTTTTAATGACTTTATAGACTTCTTGCTCTAGCTCTGGCAATTCTTTGCCGCCCGCAGCATTATTCACCACTAAGACTTCTGCTACTAAGACCTGAGGCTCGGCAGGTTTGGTAGCCGCATCTGGGTCAAGGGCAGGAGGTTTATCCTGGGGAGCCGCTGGTGGACTGGTAGCGTCCGGTGCTTTTTGATTTTCAGGAGCTCCGGGTACAGCCGGTTTATCTTGAGGAGCAGGTTGGGCTGGAGATGCTACTACGGGAGCATCCTGAGCCCAGACAGGCTGACCGGCAAGGGCAAGTGTAAGACTTCCTGCAAGACAAAGAGCTGACCAGCGGAATTTCATCAGATACAGAGCCATTGTTTTTAGGGATTATACCATTCAGTTCAGCCAAAGCCGCCAGGAACAGTCAAGCACAGAGCATTCCAGGTTGCCCTATCCTAAATTAGTCAGCGACTAGGCTTGGGTAACTCCTTCTACCGCTTCCTGCACCAGAGGCTTCAATTCGCCACGGGAATGCATTTCAAGGACAATGTCACATCCGCCAATAAACTCACCCCCTACATAGACTTGGGGAATGGTCGGCCAGTTAGAAAACTCTTTAATGCCTTGACGGATCTCTGGGTCTTCCAAGATATTCACGGTCTCAAAAGGATAGCCCAAAGAAGCGAAAGCTTGGATGGTCGCTGCGGAAAATCCACACTGGGGCATACTGGGGGTGCCTTTCATGAAAATCAAAATTGTGTTGTCATCAACCAGAGATTGAATTTTTTGCTGGAGTGCTGGGGTCATGATCTTCTTCCGTAGCGTTCGTAAATTGTCTCATTTGTATTTTAGCTCCAGAAATACAGGGGGATTGGAGTATGCATAAACCCAATTTTTTGATAACCTAGTTAAGCTTTCGATATAGTCAAATTTCCTATGCGTACTCGCCAGAAAGAACTGAATCAACGTCGCCAACGCAAGCAGAAAATCGCCAAGCTCCGCGCCAAGCATGAAACTGCTACCACTCAAGCGGAGAGGCAGCATCTTGTAGAAAAATTGCGCCAGGTTTCTTTTTACGCCTCTATGGATAAAACGGCTACGCTTGCAGCCCAGCCAAAAGTGCCCGTCACCGCTAGAGCGACCACCACGGCGACCGCCGCAACCAAGCCGCCACGCCGGATTATCCGCACCGACAATAACTAATTAAGTTTTCAGCTTAAGACCTGGGTTCTTTAGTCCCTAAACTTTTGTGGCAAAGAGCTCAGAGTTTTTTTGTACTTTCTACAATGAAGGTAGCGAGTACGTGGGGTGTTCTATGCGTCCTCTATCTTCTCCTTCCTATCTCCAGTCTCTGATTCTCTGGTTGTGGTTTACCGTAGTCCTGCTTATACTCTGGGTTCTCTTTTCCAGCAACCCCGTGGTGTAGGCGTCCGTGTCCTAACATTTTATGTAAAGAGCCAGGGCAACGTTGGTGAGCGCCCCTTGCTTCAGGCGGTACTATAGATAAACTCCAAAATTTCTGAAATTCATGACCCAAGATAAAAATTCCAAAGGGTTTGGCACTCCGATAGCAGCGCCTGCTCCCCGTCCCAAGAAAAAAAGATCGATGATGCCGCGGCTTTCCGCTGAAGATCACAAAGCGAAAAAACAACTGGAAGAATCAGACGGGCCTATTTTTGAAATCTTTGCCCGGCCTCAAGGATCTTCGGTGGAATGGAAAGCTCTAGGAAAAGTAGGATCCAAAACGAGCATTGGTGTGAATAAAGCCATTTTTGAGATGGAAGAGAAGCTCTACCAGAACGCCCTTGTTCTAGACAAGACCTGGAGAAAAGAAAAGCCTCCCATGGAATACAGCTTCCGCAATGTAGAATTCTCAGATGACCCTTTTACGCCTGCGGTTCGTCCGCTTAAGATGCCCTCTTTCCTGGAAAACCTCAAAGGCTTCTTGGGGAATAAGAAAGCCAAATAGATTGTCGTTTCGTAAATCTTTTTTACGTTCTTGAATCAATGTGTGAATTGGCGTGTTACTTTTACATCGCAACTAGGAGTATTCCCTTGTCATCATCAGCTCAAAGCGGAAGTCCCTCAGGGCCCTTAGACGATCAAGCGAATGATCAGATGAGCGGTTATGTCGCCGACCTTCAGGTTCATATGGCCCTCCAAGCTCTGAATCTTCTTCCCCCGCTAGACATGCAAAAATTGGGTCCTGCGCACCAAGCTCAGGCTGACGTAGAGCGCTACTTCTCCAGAAACGAACTGCGTTAATTCCTTGGGTTAGGGCTTTTGTGAAGCAGATTGCGAAACGGAAAGAGCGCGGGCCATGCGTTCTTATATTTTTTGAAATACGTGAGCTGCATCAAGGTAAAGGCTTCTGCAATTAGGAGCGCCAGGCTGGATTAGTCTATGTATTGGAAGCGCTATGCAGAGGAAGGTGCAGATTATCGCAACCCCGGAACGTCAGTACATTATTTACGACGATGACCGGACCTACGACCTTGCCGATAATGGCATCATCTTTGAAGGCAAGATTGAAGTCTTGCTGGAAGAAGATTATTCCAAGATCTATCAGGTGACCTGTGAGGGGCTCCATCCAGGTGTGTTTAATGCTCTATGGCTACGTTTGGTAGAACACCTCACCGTGATTCGACACTTCTTGCCCCCTACGCCCTCCCCGATAGACGTCGAAAAATTATTTGATATCCCTACAAGATGAAGCTTTTAGTCCGGGATGTACCCCACGAAGTACACTTCCAAAAAAGCAACACCCAACTACCTGTTCTGGTTCATATCCACGGATGGGGAGGTTCCAGTCGCTATTGGAAAGGAACGGTAGAGCATTTCCAAAAAGATCTTTCTACCCTGACCTATGATCTGCGCGGGTTTGGTCAATCACAAGCTCCCAATTTGGGAACGTCCTTTGAATTAGAGACCTATGCAGAGGATTTAAAAGAGATCTTAGAGCAGTTAGAAATTGAAAAAATATATTTGAATAGTCATTCAACTGGGGCTTCGATTGGACTTCTTTTTGCGAACCTCTATCCCGAAAGAGTGGAGAAACTGATTCTCACCTGCTCTGGTGCCTATGATTACAACAAAGTCGCTTTTGAGCTGTTTTACTTCTTCAGCCGTATTGTCGTTGGCTTTAGACCTTCCTGGTTGGTAAACGTCCCCTTTGCCCCCTTTCTCTTTCAACAGCGATTTGTCCATAAATCCCTGCCAGAACCATTTCCTACGGAATTCTTGCAAGATTATGTCCTTTGCAACCAAGAGGCTGCCATGGGCACACTCTATAGCTCTGTTAGCAAATATGCAGCCGAAGAGTTGCCAAAAGAGTTCGCTCAGCTCAAGATGCCAACCCTGCTTTTTGCCGGGGCCTATGACCAGATCATTCCAGAAAAATTGGCGAGAAAAGCATTAGCTGCGAATCCGAATATAACATTTGCACTCATGGAACAGAGTGGCCATTTTCCGATGTTGGAAGAACCACAAACCTATTATGCGCACATACGAGACTTTCTAAAACTTTAGATTTCAAGCGTAGGTTTTGTAGCGGAAATAACATCTAGAAAAAGATTTTTGTGAACGTTCATCATCACTGGTTTGCTGTGGCACACTACTAACTATGCTCTTCAACTAAGGATGCAGATTATGCAAAACATTTTGGCTTGTCCCTTAACCCAAGCTTTGGATTCTACGAATGCCCTGATGAACAACGTAGGGCCTGGCAACGGTGGATTCATGAGCTGGCTGAATAACCCTTCAGGAATGGCAGCGGGTTTTTCGCTAATTATCGGCAGTCTGTTGGTTACCTTCTGGCTCATGCAGAAGCAAGCTATCCCTCCAGCAGCAGCGGCTGAGGTAAATCTGGAAGAGTTCTCTGTGGATATACCAACCCAAGAGGCCGAGACGAGAGAGCTTGTAGAAAGTAAATAGGCGTTCCTTTTATTTCTAAAAGTGTCCTGCTTCGTTACTTCGAGCGGGACGCTTTAGTTCTTGAAGCAGTAGCAGGTTGCTTGTGAACCGCACTAAAGCGGTAGCCAATCAGCTTGTAGATAAGACGGGCCACCAGAGCATCGCACTGCTCCTGACCTGTCATCGGCATCAATTCCAAGAAATCTGCCGCTACTACATTTCGAGTTTCACAGAGGTGCCGCAAGAGGCGCAGCATGGGATACCAGGTTATGCCCCCAGGAACGGGAGCATCGATAGCAGGCAACATACTCGGATCTAGCCCATGCAAATCGACGGTCAGAAAGACAGGAGCGCCTTTGGGGATAGCTTCTATAACTTGGCTCATATCCCA
>CASBPW010000230.1 GCA_949127685.1 Candidatus Sivonenia alaskensis PMM_0068
TATTTTGATTGGAAAACCTTTTGGCCCTTCGCCTTCGGTTCCATCCCCTTTGCCTTCCTTGGCGGTGCCCTATCCTTACCCACTTCCATTTATAAGCCAGTTCTGGGAATAATCTTACTCTTTGCTGTTTATCAACTTTTTCAGTTCACAAAACAACTGGTTAAAACTAACTTTAAACTCGTACCCAGTTAGCTTGCTATAGTACTGGGATTGCTATAAATTACTATTACTAAAGAGATGTAGTAGCAGATACGAAGGATGGGTATCCATGAAAAAGTTGATTAGAGGGTTAGGTGAATTTAAGAACTCCTACTTTTCCGACCACCAAGATTTGTTTATTGAATTAACCCAAGGGCAAAAACCAAGGGTTTTATTCATCACCTGCTCTGATTCCCGCATTGTGCCCAATTTGATTACACAGGCCGAAGTAGGAGAACTCTTTATTATTCGTAATGCGGGCAACATCATCCCTCCCTGCGGGGCCGCTAACGGTGGGGAAGGAGCAACGGTAGAATATGCCATTCACTCTCTTGGCATTGAGCAAATTGTTGTTTGTGGACATTCCCACTGTGGTGCCATTAAAGGCTTATTAAAACTCAATGAGCTTCACGAAGAAATGCCCTTAATGTACAACTGGCTGAAGCATACCGAAGCTACGCGGCGGCTGATCAAGGAAAATTATGGCCATCTTCAAGGGGAAGAACTTTTGGAAAGTCTATGGTTCAAACGCCTAGCCCAGCAAGGGATTGACCATGCTGACGGGGTGGCCCGCCGTAAACAAAAAGCGCTCGCCGACTACCTCGACACTAAAACCGCTCAAATCGACCAAATCATCAACATCCAAATCTAAAAACTCCGCAAAATCCCCATCAACGATGTAGTGACTGAAATAATCAAAGTCACGCAAGATTGTTGACAACAAAAAACTGATCTGCCTTGATAATAGGACAAGCAAACTGATTGGCGAGGCATAGTAAATCCTGATCGCCCGTCACCAAATAATCGGCCTTACCCACTAGAGCCAACCTCAAAAAAGATGAACCAATAGGATCTCGACACTCAAGAATTGCCGGTAATACATGAGGAATATTATTCTGGCCCCGGGGCTGAGTCTAAATGCAGAGCAACAGCCCACTTCACTAGGGACCAGTGTAATAAGCCCTTAGAATTGGACACGGGCACCCAAAACGAGTCGCGTTAACGTTGCAGAGAGGATGCCTACTCCTGGAGACGTAATAGAACTACTGCATGAAGCCCAGTAAACGTTCTTTCTTAAGGAGCCGGGAGCTGTTCTGCTAAGGCAAGTCGCGTTTTAATCACAGAATCTGGATTCAGACTGATGGAATCAATCCCTCGCTCTACAAGGAAGCGAGCAAATTCCGGATAATCGCTAGGCGCTTGACCGCAGATCCCAATTTTGCGTCCATGCTGTTTAGCGGTGGCAATCACCATCGACACCAATCGTTTGACGGCTTCATTGCGTTCGTCAAACAAATGGGCCACCAGCGCGGAATCACGGTCAAGTCCCAAAGTTAGCTGAGTGAGGTCATTGGAGCCGATGGAAAAGCCATCAAAGACTTCAGCAAATTCATCGGCCATCAGGACGTTACTGGGCAATTCGCACATGACATAGACCTGTAGGCCATTTTCTCCCTGGACGAGGCCATGTTTTGCCATCTCTGCCAGGACCCGTCGGCCTTCATCGGGAGTACGGCAGAAAGGAATCATCAGGATGACATTGGTAAGGCCCATTTCATCGCGGACCCGTTTCATGGCGCGACATTCCAAGGCAAAGCCTTCTCGATAGTGCTCATCGTAGTAGCGAGAAGCTCCCCGCCAGCCGAGCATGGGATTTTCTTCATGGGGTTCAAAGGACGCACCACCTAAGAGGTTGGCGTACTCATTGCTCTTAAAATCGGAAAGTCGGACAATGACGGGCTTTGGGTAAAAAGCGGCCCCAATGATGCCCACGCCCTGGGCAAGCTTATCCACGAAAAAGTCAGATTTACGGTCATAGCCTAAGGTGAGCTTTTCTATTGCTTTGCACAGCTGCGTATCAGGGTCTCCCTCAATACTGCAGAGGTTGGGATAGTGGACAAGGGCCAGCGGATGAATTTTGATTCGGTTGGCAATAATAAATTCCAAACGAGCTAAGCCAACACCATCATTAGGAATTGCAGAGAGGCTAAAGGCTTCTTCCGGATTGCCCACATTCATCATCAAAGGCGTACGAATGAGCGGTAGTTCTCCCAGGTCCATCTCCTGGACTTCAAAGGGAAGCAAGCCCTCATAGACTCTGCCTTCTTCCCCCTCAGAACAGGAAACCGTTACCTCCTGCCCTGTTTTCAAAAGGCTGGTACCGTCTTCTGTGCCAACAATCGCCGGAATACCCAGTTCACGAGCAATGATCGCGGCATGGCAGACCCGTCCTCCTTGATTGGTGACAATCGCAGCCGCCTTTTTCATAATCGGTTCCCAGTCTGGGTCGGTCCTATCCGTGACCAACACTTCTCCCTCTTGGAATTGACCCAAATTCTGGGCATCCCGAATCACCCGCACCTGGCCCTGACCAATTGCTTCCCCAACACTACGGCCCCGCACTAAAACGGTCGCGGTAGCTGCTTGACCAGTCAAAAGGTGATAGCTCCGTAAGACATTCTTCGATTTTTGAGACTGGACGGTTTCAGGACGGGCTTGAACGATAAACAACTCACCGGTAATCCCATCCTTTGCCCATTCCATATCCATGGGCGTAGGAGTCTTGCGGACGCGGCTATAGTGATCTTCGATCACACAAGCCCATCGGGCTAAGCAGAGAATATCATCATCCTCTAGAGCAAAACGTTGACGTTCTGCAATCGGAACCATGACATTTTTTGTTACTTTGGAGCCACCCAGATCATAGACCATTTTGAGCTCTTTACTGCCTAGGTTTCTATTCAAAATCGGTTTGTAACCCTGACCTAAAGTGGGTTTGAAAACAACATATTCATCAGGGTTAACAGTTCCCTGGACTATATTTTCTCCCAGGCCATAGGCTGCACTAATCAGGACTGTATTTTGGAAACCTGTTTCTGTATCAATAGAGAACATAACGCCGGAACAAGCTAAATCTGAGCGCACCATCTTTTGAACCCCGATCGAAAGTCCGATCGAAAAATGGTCAAAACCTTTAGTTTGTCGATAGGAAATAGCCCGGTCAGTAAATAGAGAAGCAAAGCATTTTTTGCAGGCTTCTAAGATATTTTTCTCACCGTGGACATTGAGATAGGTCTCTTGTTGTCCTGCAAAACTAGCGTCTGGGAGGTCTTCTGCCGTGGCACTAGAACGCACAGCACAGTCAGTATCGGGGCCATACTCTTCACAGAGTTTTTTGTAGGCGCCTATGATTTCTTGATCCAGCAGGGGAGGAAAAGCAGCATGAAGAATTAAGGAACGAGCTTGGGCCCCTCGTTGATATAAGTTGTGAATATCGTTGGTGTCCAAATCAGCAAAAATATCCTTGAGTTTTTGCTCTAGTCCCGCTTCTTTAATGAAGAAATAATAGGCTTGAGCTGTAATCGCAAATCCATTCGGAACTTTCACCCCGCCCTCAGAAAGTTCACGAATCATTTCCCCTAAAGAAGCATTTTTGCCCCCGACTTTAGCAATGTCTTGAATTCCAATTTCTTCAAACCAAAGTATTAAATGATCACTATTCTCCGTCTTTTTTACGCTATTTTTTGAAACTTTTGGAGTAGTCTTTGACATTTGATTCTTCCTTGCCACTTGGTATTAGTTTAAACCTGTAACTTATCAAAGCCAACCGTAAGGATCTATATACCGTGAATCTGTAATAAAAGTTTGAGATTGGTTGGTCTTAGGACTTACGCATAGATGGCCCCCCTGGCCCCCCAACCTACCCTTAGGGAAGATGCAGTCTAGCGGGGGAGAAGGATCCTTAGCTTCCATCCAGCTAATGAATGCCAATTCTACGAACGACCTACTCCCTATAAAGTCCCCCATAGCAAAGATGGATTTGTTTATAGCCCGTTAGCTTTCCGTCTGGGGCGGAACTCCATATTATGGATGGTATGCCCACGGGGTAGTTCATGGTCTTGAAAACAAAAATGATTGGGGGAGTCCGCTGGACGGACTTCGATAATCCCCAAGATCGAGAATTCGATGAAATGGCGCGCACCTTAAACTTCCATCCCTTGGCCTTGGAAGATTGCCGCAATGATGTACAGCTGGCCAAGATTGACGACTATGGAGACTACCTGTTTATCATCTTCAATCCCCTCCGCTTGGACCCAACTTCTATGGACTTGGAGATTCAAGAGGTAGAAGTTTTTCTCGGTAAAGATTATATGGTGAGTATTCACGATCAGCCGTGTGCCTCTGTAGAACAGGCCATCAGCGACGCTGAGCGATTTTCCATCAAGTCCAGCGCTCGCTTGTTCCATGCCCTCATTGACAACACGGTAGATCAGTACTTGCCTGTCCTTGACGCGATTGGAGAGCAGATCGATGTCTTGGAAGACGAAGCCTATGAAGGTCCTTCCGCCAAATTTTTAGAGGATATCTTTTCCCTTAAACGGAGTCTAATCACCTTCCGTCGGGCCGTCGGTTTCCAGCGAGAAATGCTCAATACGCTCTTGCGCTATGACAACGAACTGATTCCCCGAGATATCCAACCTTACTTTCGGGATGTCTATGACCATGTGCTGAGGGCGCAGGAACTCGTAGAAAGCTACCGAGACCTGCTTACGGGCATTCTGGATATTTACCTGACCTCTCTTTCCAATCGGACAAATGATGTAGCCAAGCTTTTGGCTTTGATTGGAACCTTATTTGTCGTCCCTACCCTGATTTCTGGCATCTTTGGCATGAATGTGCCCTTGCCCTACGGACTGAACGAGAATCCCCAAGCTTTTTGGTGGGTGATTGGGGGGACGGTCACGATTACGGGTTCAATGCTGAGCTGGTTTAAGTATCGGGGATGGTGGTAGCGCATGTTGCCCCTGGTTTATAGTCCCGACTATGTGACAGCGATGCCCCAGGGACACCGCTTCCCGATGAGCAAGTTTGCGCTTTTGCATCAGCGTTTGCTGCAAAACGGGACTGCTACGCCTGAGCAATTTCACTGCCCACAAATCCCTCCCCGTGACTGGCTTTGCTTAGTCCATAGTCCTATCTATGTTCAAGATTTTTGTGAGGGAACCCTCGACCCGAAAGCCTTGCGCCGGATTGGGTTGCCCTGGAATCCTGGTTTAGCGCATCGGACCTGCA
>CASBPW010000231.1 GCA_949127685.1 Candidatus Sivonenia alaskensis PMM_0068
CCCCATCGGTTGTGGCCGATATCAAGATTCCTACCTATGGTGCGTTCAGGGCACCGGTGCCCTACAAGACTTCCTCTAGCTATAACCCTGAGGATGTCGCCAAAGGTTTGATTCCATTGTTAGATACCAAGTACGCCTCCAGACCGCATCGGGTTGCTTCCGTGCCCCAGATGGCTGGAGAAGATAAGCCTCTGCGCTTCAACCGCTATGACATGGAGGATGAACAGGATTTCCAGAACTTCATCTATGCGGCCTATCGCCAGATCTTCAGCGAACAACAGTTTATCGATAGCAACCGTCAGACCGACCTGGAATCGCAGTTGCGCAATGGTGCCATTTGTGTCCAGGACTTTGTGCGGGGCCTCGGTAAATCTGAGGTCTTCCGCCGTTTAGTGCTAGAACCCAACAACAACTATCGGTTCGTAGAGGTCTGTCTGAAGCGATTCCTGGGTCGGGAACCCTACGGGAAGCAGGAAACGATCAAGTACTCGATTATCATTGCCCAAAAGGGATACCACGCCTTCATCGATGCTTTAGTAGACAGTGAAGAATACCGTGAAACCTTTGGTTCCGATACCTTGCCGTATCAGCTCCGTCAGCTGAGTCAGCCCTACAACCTGACTACCCCTCGTTTTGATTATGAGTGGCGGGCGAAACAGCCTGACCAGCTTCGTCCTGGTCAACGCTACAGTGGGCCAGTCGTACTCATTGGCTGGCGTGCTGCGCTGGAAAACTACGCCGTTCGCGAGGAAGTCAAGGCAGGGGATAAGGCGGCGTTCATGGATATGGCTCTATCCGTCCCTAAAGGTGGCTATGGTCAGCCTCTGTCTGCTTGGAATATCAAGATTCCTGATATGACCAACGACCGTACGCCTGAATTGGTGGGTGCAAAGCGCAAAGGTTAGGATGATAACGCCCTCTGCCAGTAGTGAGACATACTCGCTACTGGCAGAGAGTGGAGGTCCAGTAGGTTAGCGATTTCCCTCTGTTACAATCGCTGAGCCTATTGAAACAGGTCACTTCTGAAGCCCGCTCTGTGGCGCCTTATCTAGATGATGCCCCTGACACCAACAGGAGTAAGAACTTCCGCATCCCCATCGTGGGAGCCAACTATAGTTCCCGTGTCACCAAAAGTGCGGCCATGTTTGATGTGGGATTTGCTCAACTGTCCAAGAATATTCAGAATATCCAAAAGTCAGGGGGCAAGATTCTCAGCATCACTGAAATAGCGTAGCCAGGAATCTGTCCAACGCGAACTCCAAACAAAGACCTAGACAACGTCTAGATCTTTGTTGTATATCTCCGGACTGTTGCTGATTGGGCTTAGACAGTCAGCTGATTCAGAAAATTGAAACCCAGTGGAGGTAGTCTGGTAAGTTTCGCCTACCGGACAAAAAGAGCATTTCCCCGTGGAGCGTGCTGGTCGCGGATGTGACGGAAAGCTATTAATCAGCAAGCCCCGTAGACTGTTAAGCTCTAAAGGGTAACGATCCGCCTGTTCTGTGAATTCTTTTAGTCGGTTTTCCGCTCTAGCCTTCTTTGCGTCCATGGTCACGGCCTGTGCTCCAGCAGCAGAGAAGCTCCCTGTTGGTTTTCAACGCTTTAATGCTCCTGATGACCGCTACACCCTCTTGTATCCCAATAATTGGACATTCCAGCCTGGACCAGAGGGTGGAGTCCTGTTGGCTGATCCCATCGATGGCAGCTACCAGGTGACGGTCTATTCCAGCGATATCAAAGGGCGAAATGACATTGCAGACTTAGGCTCTGTCGAAAAATTTGGTCAGCTCCTGATCAAACGATTCCAGGACCGAAAAGAAAAAACGGTTGCGGAATTACGGAGCACCAAAGAACGGAAAGATAAGACAGGCAAACGCTACTACACGGCCGAATTGGTGGTAGCAGCCCGCAATAATGCCCAGCACACCGTGGTCACTGCTACGGTAGACGATGGCAAGATTTACACCTTGGTTACAGGTACAGGGGATGGCACTTGGGCCAGCCGGAAGGAAAAGCTTTTTACCGTAGCGGATTCCTTTGTCTTAATCACAACCTCCGCTAGCGCTGCAAAAGAGCCAGCACGGTCACAAAATAAAACGCCATCGGCGCCGTGAAGATATAGCTATCGGTCCGGTCCATCACACCTCCATGACCAGGAATTAGATCCCCAGAGTCTTTGAGTCCTGCATCCCGTTTCATCAAAGATTCGGTCAAGTCTCCCAAGAGGGCCGTGACTCCGATCAAAAGACCAAAGAGGATCCCCGCTAGAGGCGACCATTGGAGATATAGACCGCCGAGGAAGCCCACCAGGACGCTATTGCCGATACCGAATGCGGCCCCTTCTACCGTCTTTTTAGGGCTGACTCTGGGATAGAGACGGGTCTTGCCATAAGCTTTGCCAAAGAAATAGGCTCCGATGTCGGCAGCCCAAATACAAGCAAAAGTAATAAACAGGATGGCCAATCCCTGCTCCATATCCCTGAGACGAACCCAGTAGCTCGGCAGGAAACCACCGTAGAACAAGCCGAGCATAGAAGTCGCAATGTCATTAATCGTGGCTTGCTTGGGACGGAATAATAGGTAGAAAAATATCGCTGCTCCCCCAAAGCCAAAAGCTTCGCCTACAGAGAGCGGAAATTGCTTTTGTATAAAAATCAGGCTAACGCTGATGAGCATGGTCATTTTCATGGCAGGGGTACTGCCCTTAGCGCGGACCATCTGGAAGTATTCCCACTGCCCTAGCAAGACTAAAAGAGCTAAGGCTGCCGGAAACCACCATCCCCCTAGGTTCATGGCCACTAGAGCCAGGAAAATAAATACAACAGCGCTAACAACGCGGACACGAAGCATTTAACTACTCTATCTGGAATGCTCGAGGAAAGCGCTGGTCCAGTCCAGACGCAACATAACACAATCTTAGGTTTTTCCGAGGACAGGTTCAGATAATTCAGACAATTCAGATAAATTTAAGAGGTCCAATTCCTGCCAGGCAAGCCGCAGTAAAATTTCCAAATGACTACGGGTCGCGCAGGATATAGCCACTTGCGGCCAAGGAGTCTGTTCAAAGAGCATTTTACGCGCTTCCAGATCTTCGGGTGGGACCGCATCGATTTTATTGAGCACAAGAATCTGAGGTTTTACGTGCAAGTTCCCTTGCCCCTGTCTGTACTGAGAAAGCTCTGACTGAATCGTCTGATAGTCCTGCCATGGATCGGGAGCTGATAGGTCTACCACATGCAGCAAGAGTCTTGTCCGCTCGATATGTCGGAGAAATTCATGGCCAAGCCCTACGCCCCGATGGGCTCCTTCTATCAATCCAGGAATATCAGCAAATACGACCCCATCTCCTGATTCTTTGCGGACTACACCCAAGTTGGGGACCAACGTAGTGAAAGGATAATCCGCAACTTTTGGACGTGCCGAAGAAAGTACAGAAATCAACGTCGACTTACCCGCATTTGGAAGGCCAACAATGCCCACCTCCGCCACCAGTTTGAGTTCCAGCCGTAAGTGACGCATTTGTCCAGGTTTTCCTTCTGTGGCAAATTCTGGAGCGCGGTTACGGTTAGAAGCGTAGTGGGTGTTGCCAAAACCTCTGCGCCCGCCCTTGGCCACCAAGACCCTTTGCCCTGGCTCAGTCAAATCAGCCAAAATCTCTCCCGTATCAAGGTCATGCACCACCGTTCCACAGGGAACCGTCAAGGTTAAATCCTCGCCACAGGCCCCGGTCATATTTTTAGAACCGCCTTTGGTTCCATCCTCAGCGCGGAAAAGATGCTTAAACTTAAAATCCAACAAAGTCTGAAGCTGAGCGTCAACTTCCAAATAAATAGAACCCCCATCTCCGCCATCTGCACCAGCAGGCCCACCAGCAGGCACATATTTCTCGCGGCGATAGGCCACCATGCCATCGCCCCCCTTACCTGCTTGCACCTGAATTTCTGATTGGTCAATAAATTGCACGGAGATTCTCAAGGACTCAACTCATCTAGTCTAGTCTTTTGGCATCAAGCTTTTGGGCTCACCCCTTGCTGTGTGTCCTATAAGTTGCAAAACTTATAGGCTATATCGAAACCTTGTAACTTCTATGGCCCTCTTTGTTCAGAAATTTGGTGGTACTTCGGTTGGGACGGTCGAGCGCATTCAGAAAGTAACCAAACGCATTGCCCAATGTGTCCAGCAAGGCCATCAAGTGGTCGTAGTCGTTTCAGCGATGGGCAAAGAAACAGACCGCTTGCTTGGCCTAGCCCAAGAAATTTCGACCAACCCTTGCCAGCGAGAACTGGATATGCTCTTGGCCACAGGAGAGCAAGTGAGCATTGCCCTCTTAGCGATGGCGCTGCAGGAAGGAGGAACACCTGCGATTTCTCTGACCGGTGCCCAGGTAGGCATTGTCACTGAGAACATCCACAACCAGGCCCGGATTCTATCCATTC
>CASBPW010000232.1 GCA_949127685.1 Candidatus Sivonenia alaskensis PMM_0068
CTCTCCCTTTGTACATAATGGGGTGCATACTGGCAAATAGATGGTCTTCATAAACCCTATTCATCGGAACTATTTCCTGTACAACCTCAGCCAGGAAAGCAAACCATCGTAGGTGTACTTGGAAGAAAATAATCTGACGGTCTCCTTTTGGTTTGTTTTTTGATATCCCCTTTATCGAAGTTCCCAGGACATGAAGAGTTTCGACAGAATCTTCAAAAGTTAGAGGTTGATCTCGCCATTGTTCCATATATCGCTTTTCCTTATCAACCGATGAACTTTGTTACGATAACTGCCCCAAAGACATAAATAAGGAGCCGCACGTTCAAGTCGTTTACATTAGACACTTTGCAATTAGCTCCCTTGTAATAGGCTACCCCCGCAGATATAGTCTATTCACTGGTCACACAAAAAATACCCCCAGAACGGGAGAGGAACGTCAGATTCTTGCCCCTGCCAGATAATTGTTTATTCGACCCTAGAGCTTAAGTAAAAATTCTCCAAAGCCTTGCCTGTGGGGAATGTGCAGACAAAGACAACTCAGGTACAAACGGACGCCAAACTCTCTTGACTAAGACCTTAGATAGTCTTCAGCTACCCTTCAGAAAACTTTCCCGAATTTCCAAGACAATGGCTTTATAGCTGAAATCAATAAATCGTTATTCCGTTCCCTGAGGTCCGTCGTGTTAGTACAAACTCAACCAGCAGTAAATTATGCCGCTAGCATGTCCTCTGCGCTTACTCCACAATCTTTCTATGAAGCTTACTGCTGGGTGGTTTATAGCTGCGCTATTGGAGAAAGCAACCTGATAGCAATATGGCCAGACTTGGCTCGAATTTACGAGAATTTTGACCCTTATGCCGTTGACCAGGACATGGCCACTAAATTGGAAGAAAGTGTAGATCCTGAAATTGCCTTGGGGCCAAGCCAGTGTGCTTTAATGATTCAACTTTTCGGTTGGGAGCAGTTCTGTCAGCAGTTCATCAAGACTAGGGACCCCAAACTGACTTTGGCTAAACTGCGGGGTTTGAACTCGACGAATATCCAACAGCTGGGGCACCTTTTGAATATGAAATGGGCTGATTAAGTACGCTAGTTTTAGCTATTCTCTATTTTTTCTGAGGCTGCCCTATATCCCCGTGCTCCAAGCCTCCCACGGATCGCTTCATTCAATCATGACTGAAAACTTTGTTTGAACCATAGAGTACCCAGTTCTGTATCTAAATTAAGCACCAAAACTTTATCAATCCATCAATTACGCTGTATATAGAATTTCTAGGATACAGAAAGCAAAATTTGAAACTATGAATCATTGTTGGTGGGTGTGGCCTCTGGCTTTATTTGTGCTGTCCGGGGGAAGCGCCCAAGCGGACCTTTTAGTTGCGATTCGTGGGGCGGTCAAGTCTCCAGGACCTTACATTCTCAAAGACCAAGCCACCCTTGGCGATCTGGTACAACAAGCCGGAGGACTGTCTCCTAATGCTGACCTAAAAAGTCTCAACCTGAATACTCCACTACAAAAGGGTAGTGATGAGATCACCGTAGTGATTCCCTTTCAGGACAGCCGCTCCAAAAATAAAGGCGAAGTATCGGTCATTCGTCGACGCACCTATGCTCCTCCAACCTTCACGAAGGACGTAGCACTAAACTCTCAGGACCATAAGTTTTTAGGGAAGGCTGCTGTTGCTTGGGACCCTCGGCATTTTCCCCTCAAAGTTTGGATTGAAGCTCCACCTCCTGATAGTCCTGCGACCTATGGCTCATCGATCCGTGAAGCAATGAATACATGGAATGGCCTCTGGGCCGTCAACATGGGGCCTGCGGTGGGTGCCTACGTTGCCTTTACAGCAACATCCGATCCAAATCAGGCTGATATAACGGTCCAGTGGGCAGAACTGGGTGGCAGCATCGCAGGAATCACCAGACCCCAAATACAGCCGCTTAGGCTACCGAGTGGTCAAGTATGGCAACGCATTGACCAAGCTTCTATCGACCTAGACCTGATCGAAGCAGATGGGCATCTCTATGAAGTGCAGAGTCAGGTGGATATTATTACCCATGAATTTGGCCACGCCCTGGGTCTTTTGGGCCATAGTCTGGATCCAAAGGACTTGATGTATCCGATTTATCAAGGCGTGAACCAACAAACGCTTACCCCAGGGACCTTGGATAGACTGCGCACTGCCTATCAGGCAATAACAAAATAAATAACCCCTAGCCTCAGCTAGGGATATGGGAGTTCATTAGATGAACTTATAGTCCTTGTTGCTGGGCTTCGTACTCTTGAACTTTCTCAACCTGTTTCTTCTTGAGTACCAGGAGCAACTGACAAAGGAAGGCAGACCCTAGAGCAACCAAGAGCCACACTACCCGCTGAGGATCTTGGAGGACGATATCTCGCTCGGCCTGACCATAACCACCGACATTCGGGTCATTGGTTATGGGATCACCCGCTTTCACAGCATCTCCCACTTTAGCTGTCAACTCTGGGCCAGGAGGAATTTTCTCGACCAAGGATTTACCATCCTTGGTCTTGATAGTAACCAAGGCTCCATTTTCATACTCCGTAGCCCCTTCCCCTTCCCCCAGCGTGATTTTCACACCTTTCTGGATGTTAGTAATAGTGCCTTCTGCCTTAGCAGTGAATACAGCGTTATTGCTGGAAGTCCCCGTAGGATAGACTTGCCCCCGTCCTCGGTTTCCACCCATGTAAAAGGAGTACTTACCAAAGTTGACCTTTTTATCCACGCCCGGATCTGGGGCTTTGACTGGAATAACGATTTCCTTATCTGGAAGGTCCGAACCAGGAAAGGGGCCTACAAGCAATTCATAGGGCTTGTCATCTGCAATTGGAGCTGCCGAAGGAAGAACTCCTTTTTCGATTTTTTCCGCTAGCTCCTTGGGGATTTCCTTACCTTCTGCCAATCGAAATCCCTTGGGCATAATCAAGATGGCCCCTACCTGGAGAGGGCCTTTGCTACCATCTGCATATACCTCTTGAGCCTTATTGTCATAAGGAACTTTGATTTTCGCTTCAAACACCTGGCCGGGCAGAATAGTTTGAGGGAGTTCAACTTCGGTTTCTTTGACACCTAGGTGGCAATTAGCACAGGCAATACGACCAGAAGCATCCCGTGCTTCTTTATAGTTGGCAGCAAACTGAGGGTAGGCTTGGGCAGAACCTGCTGCGAAAAGGCCCAACATGGATACGGTGAGTGCTAGAAATTTTTTCATGGCTATTTTCTCTTCTTGAGGTTCTGTTAATTCTTAAACCCACCAGGGCTTTTTCTGGCACCACAGAGGGGTGCAACGCAAGTCATCTCCTTCCCAAGGGGAGAAAACGATTCTGTCATCTTTCACGGCTGCTTGCGCAAGGGCCAAGGGCTGAGGAGCCGGACCCTTCATCAATCCACCGTCCGCTGCGTATTGAGAACCATGGCAAGGACATACGAATTTACCGGCGCCTGCATCAAAGGGCACAACACAGCCCAAGTGGGTACAAACTGCGTTGACCCCGAAGTTAGCGATTTGCTTTGCCTCGGTAACAACAATATAGGTGGCGTCACCACCTTTGATGGTGAGCCCTTGAGAGATAATATGTGCGCCGGGTGCAGCGGTAGCCAATAGGGTACTGACTTGAATTTCTTTACCAAGTCCATCCTTAGCAATAACACCAGCCCCGGTACCACCGGATGTAGGAGGAGTGAAATAAGAAATCACCGGATAGAGAGCTGCTAAGGTAACCCCCGTGATCGCCCCCCCTGTCAAGAGTGTGAGAAACTGGCGGCGACCGACGGGAATTTGTTCAACGTTTTGTGTCATGGAATAACCTAGAACCTAGAAGAGCGAACTCGTAACAGGTTAATAAATTCTGCACACACATCTTAACGGAAAGGTGCGCTTCGATCCCCCTAACCAATGTAAAGAACTGCAACAAAACTATGACTGGCAGCGAACTAAGACAGTTAATCGAAAAAAAGTGGGACAAATCCTACGATATTCAAGTGGCTGTAAGAGGAGAGCGTAGATTCTTCCAAGTGATGTGGGCCCACTTAGGACAGGCTTCTTTTGCCTTCACCGAAGAACAATATGACCAGCGCTTAGAGCGTATTGCCTACTTCTTGGACGAATGGGCCGTCAGTGATCAAGTACGAACTTTTATTACACAAACTAAGGAACGGCCCCGTGTCGGTAGAGCCGTCTCCTTGCCGTTGAATTTTTCTTAAGGTTCTAGCCAACGACCATCTGCTTTGATCAGCTCAACCAATTGGTTCACTCCTTCTGCTTCAGGGACGAGCTTGATTTCTTCCTTGCCACGATAGAGGGCAATCATGCCTGGTCCTCTGCCGACATAGCCATAATCGGCATCTGCCATTTCTCCAGGACCATTCACAATACAGCCCATGACAGCAATATCTAAACCAGTCAGGTGATAGGTCGCTTGACGGACTTTGTGGAGGACTTCTTCTAGGTTGAACAGGGTCCGGCCGCAGCTAGGACAGGCGACATATTCCACCATTGTTTTGCGCAGTCCCAGGGCTTGGAGAATGCCATAACAGACGGGGATTTCTTTCTTGGGGTCTTCAGTTAGAGAAACCCGGATCGTATCGCCAATGCCTTCCGCTAAGAGGGTGCCAATACCTGCGGTGGATTTAATCCGACCATATTCACCATCGCCTGCTTCGGTGACGCCTAAGTGGAAGGGATAATCCATTCCCAAGGCATCAAACCGACGAGCAGCCAAACGATAAGCCGCCAACATGACGGGGACGCGAGAAGCCTTGAAGGAGATCACTAAATTGTGATAGTCCAATTCCTCGCAAATGTGCACAAATTCCAGGGCCGATTCGACCATTCCTAAGGGCGTATCGCCGAACATGTAGAGCATCCGTTCTGCCAGAGAGCCGTGATTGACGCCAATGCGCATCGCCTTATTTTGGCTCGCCAGACTCTCTACGAGAGGCTTTAATGATTCCACAATGGACTGGTGAACCGCATTTAATTCTTCTTGGCTATACTCTCCAGACGTGCGTCGACGCTCAAAAACAAAGAGACCAGGATTAATCCGTACTTTATCGACGTGCTTGGCTACTTCCAGAGCAATCTTCAACCCGTCATGATGGACATCGGCCACCAAAGGCACGGGTTGATAGGTATCTTCGAGGGTCTTGCGGATCTTTTCGAGAGCACGGGCATGGCTCAAACTGGGGACTGTCACCCGCACCAGTTCACAACCAATCTCATGTAGCTCTCGGATCGCCCGCACAGAGCCTTCGATATCGAGGGTATCTTCGTTGATCATGGATTGAACCACGACTGGATGTTGGCCCCCAATCATCACAGAGCCTACGGGCACGGGACGAGTTTTGCGCCTCGGAATAGTAATGGAGGCGTCATCAGCAAGGATAAGGGAGGAAGCCGTTGTCGTCATGTTGGAAAAGCAGAGAATATAAACACTCTTCCAGACTGCCACAGCTTAGAGCGCTTGTGGTTAAGACTCTCCTTCTTGCTGCCTACGCTGCTGATTTACTCGGTCATTCTGGCGGTCTAGCCAATCTGCCAAATCCTTGGAAAATCCTTTTAGACCTTTGCCCGCAGACCCTAAGAGGTCATTGAAGGTCCGAGAATAGTGGTCCACCATCCGTTCAAATTCTTTGTCCATAGGCGGTTCATAGCCTCTGCGAATATAGTCTCCCCGCAAAATCCGGTCATAGTTTCCAGAACGCACCCAGCGCAAAAGTTCTGATACCCGGCGAACTGGGAATGGGTGGGTAGTACCGATTTCCAAGAGGAAGCGTAAGCTCTTGTCCGCATAGTCTTCATTCTCGTCGTAGGCTTCGGCTTGCTTGATAAAAGCATTCAGGTTTAAATCCTCGAGGACGCCGCCGCCTGCCAGCTTCATCAAGGTCGAACTATAGACCATCGGGTCGCGGAC
>CASBPW010000233.1 GCA_949127685.1 Candidatus Sivonenia alaskensis PMM_0068
ACAACATCACGAGCCTGCTGGCGCGTCTCTCCTAGCTCAGCTTGGTATTTAGCGGTCAGTTTTTTAGCTTCTTCCAAGTTGTCTATACTGCCCCGACGTTTGTCTTGGATATACTCCCTCCGCTCGTCTAAGACCTTCCCAATAGGTTTGAAGAAGAGGGCATTCATGACCAAGAGCAAGAATAAAAACTGGGCAATCTGCGCCAAGAGGGTGGCATTAAAAGCAAAAAGTCCGCCTTTACTTTCTTCTGCGGCAGCAGTCTCTGCGGCAAGGATATAAAAACTCGCGTCTAGCAAGTGTTCCATTACTTTGTTTCCACGGAGTACAAGGCAATCTCAGTATTCAACTAAGTGCCAAGAATAGTTTCATGCCCATAGGAAGAAACCATATGGGCCAAAATTTGAGCCCTTATTTGAAGGGGTTTGCGAACAAAAGCACCAGAGCAATAACCAGTCCGTAGATGGTTAAGGATTCCATAAACGCTAGAGAAAGGATCAAGGTAGCGCGTAGCTTTCCTTCTGCTTCGGGCTGACGGGCAATTCCTTCTACGGTTTTGGAAGCAGCCGTTCCTTGACCAATTCCAGGGCCAATAGCTGCTAAACCAATAGCCAGGGCAGCCGCTATGGCCGAAGCAGGACCAAGGTAAGGGTTAGCCGCTGCCGCTTCTGCACCTTGAGCCATAGCAGGAGCAGTCAGTAGTAGGGCAGCAGCAGTAGCACTGCAAAGGGCCTTAGACGCTTTAAATAAACTCATGAACGCTCGTCCTCCTTGAAAACTGTGTCCAGCAATGTGCGACAAAAAAATTTGAAAGCTAGTGCTCTTCATGCTCCTCATGTATAGCCTCTCCAATGTATGCTGCTGCCAGAGTAGAAAAGATGAGAGCTTGAATGGCTCCTGTAAAGAGGAACAAAAGCATCATCGGCAGGGGTACAAACAACGGAACCAACAGGATCAAAACCCCAAGGGTAAGTTCTTCCGCCAGTATGTTTCCAAACAAACGGAAGCTCAGGGATAATGGTCTGATGAAATCTTCCAAAACCTTTAGAGGAAGGATGAGTGGAAAAGGCTCTACATAGTACTTGAAATAGCTCAAACCTTTCTTCTTAATTCCGGCATATAAGTAGGCCGCACTCACAACTAGCGCAAGTGCAACGGTTGTGTTTATGTTGTTAGTAGGCGAAGCCATCTCTCCTTCAGGAAGGTGTATAAGCTTCAGGGGAAGTTGACCCAACCAGTTGGAAATAAAAACGAACAGAAAAATAGTGCCGGTAAGCGGTAACCACTTTTTGTAGTCTTTCGGACCAATCTGGTCTCTAGCAATCCCACTAACAAAATCGTAGGCATACTCCAAAAAACCTTGTCCACCACTGGGGACGCGCTGGAGCTTGCGGGAAGCAAGAAACATACCTCCGATCAAGATACCCATGACCATCCAAGTTGTGAGCATCGTCTCCCCATGGACCACGAAGGGACCAAGTTGCCAATCTAGATGTTTACCAACTTCTAGAGCGGCCACAAGGGGAGATGAATGCAGATATGGATGATACATGACGTCTTTCCCAGACTTTTATGTTCAGTAGATTACTGGAACTTTAGCTTTTCACCGAATCTTGGTAGATAGTCCAGAGACCGTCTCCAAGAATAGCCACTTTTAAAGTTAGAAAACCAAGAAAAGTAGGCAGAAACTCCAGCACTTCCCAACGCAGTGCAAGAATAAAGGCGACAGCAACCACCACAAAACGGAGTTGCCCAAGACGGTCTCTACCCTTACCTAAACGTTCTACATGTCTCCCCAGAAGACGAAAGTAGGCAGCACCTACGGCGGATCCCAAGAGGAAACTGACAGCAGCATTGGCACCATAAACAGGCCAGACGAAAAGAGCAAGCGCTACCCCTAAAGCAGCAGTAATTACCGTGAGCTTACGTTGATAACCAACGAATTCTCTCATGGAATCAACTTCAGACTTTGTGGGTTGCGGGTTTTCCCTAGGCGCATCGGCCTGCATGAAAGTCCAGTGCTTGAGTCGACACAAATATACCACAGGCTGCGTAACATTACTTATCGGGCTAGGCAGTAAACCTTAATACTTTTATTGATTAACCGGGAGGCCAGCCAAGGGCTCGCCCTCCCAACAGATGGATGTGCAGGTGAAACACGGTCTGCCCTCCCTGCGCACCGTTATTAACGACTAAGCGGTATCCATCGTTCAGGCCTTCTTTTTTGGCTATCTGCGTGGCGACATAGAGGAGATGACCTAAGAGGGCTTCATCTTCTGAGGTCGCCAGCTCGATTTGAGGAATTGGCTTTTTGGGGATAATCAAGATATGAACAGGGGCTTGAGGGGTGATATCCCAGAAGGCCAAGGCCTGGTTATCTTCGTATACAATCTGAGCCGGAATTTCTCGGTCAACGATTTTTTGGAAAAAGGTTTTGCTACTCATCTTGCCTAGTATAGGTCCGCTCTTCCCGTGGTTTTCAGCCAGTTTTGAGCTTCGATATAGTTGTTCGGCGCTATACGAACCGCTTTTTTCCATAGTTCGGCAGCTCGGTCGAACCAAACTTCCGCTTCATCCAAGCGGTTTTCTTGTTCAGCCTTTAAGCCGAATTCAAAGGCAATAACGGCACTATTATTCATGGCAGAAAGATTACGCGGATGGTCTTCCAAGGATGCCGCATAGCTTTCTAAAGCGCCCTCCAGATCTCCATTAGCTTGCTTAATCAGCCCGATGTTGTAGTGAACGTAGGTCCGGTCCATCGGATTTTTTTCAAGTTTTAAAGATTCAGTGTAGTTTTCCAAGGCTTCGGCATAGTCCCCATCTCCTTGGGCAGCCATGCCATCGCGGTAGTAGGCAAAAGCCTCTTTATCCTCTTTGCTCGCAGGCATAAGCTTGAGGATCATATCTGCCATGACGGTGAAAGATTTATCAACAAAATTGTCATCCCGTCTTGTACGCATTCCAGGACGTTCACTGCGTTTACCCCCACCGCCACTGCCTCTGCTGACAACCATGACTGCTCCTTAATTGACTAAACAGAATAGACTAAACGAAAAATTTATTCTTCTTTGTCGAGCTTAGCAGACTCGTCAGACCCACCTTTTGAAGCTTCGTCAGACTTCTTAGCAGTGGCTAAGAGCTGATCATCATTGTCTCCTCGCCGGACGCGCCGGATCGGAATATTGGCGATCAAGGCCGTAGTATTGCCGCTGCGCTCCAGTCCAACTTCTAAATCTTCATCCTGGAGTTCAAAATAACGTTTCACCACCTGCAGGATTTCACGACGCATACTATTCATCGCCTCTGACGAAATATCAGCAGTGCGGTCATAGGCTAAGACCATTTTGAGGCGGTCACAAGCCTGTTGACGGCTATTAGATTGTCCTCGAGCGAATAACTTGTCTAAGAGATCGAATACCATCTGAATCTAATCCACAATGAATTAACAACTAACGACGACGGAACAATGCTTTAAGCCTACCCATAAATCCAGAATCAGGAACTTGGAGGGATAGGAAGGGGACTTCTTCTCCTTCAATCCGGCGCGCAATATTCAAGAAAGCCTGGGCTGCTTGAGTAGGCGTAGCAGAAAGGACCATTGGTTCCCCCCGGTTCGTCGTGATAATAACCTGCTCATCTTCTGGAACAACTCCTAAAAGCTTAATAGCTAGAATATCCAAGACGTCCTCTACGGACATCATGTTATTGTCTTCCACCATTTGGGGTCGGAGCCGATTGAGGATGAGGCGGGGATGCTTGAGGCCAGAGGCTTCCATGAGACCAATGACTCGATCAGCATCTCGGACTGCGGATACTTCAGGGGTGGTGACCACAATCGCTTCCGAAGCTCCGGCGATCGCATTTTTAAAACCTTGTTCAATCCCCGCAGGGCAGTCTACGAGCACATAGTCGTAGGACTCAGTCAATTCTGCCGTAACCTTTTTCATCTGTTCTGGCGTAATCGCTGATTTGTCCCGTGTCTGTGCGGCAGGCAATAGGGCCAGGTTAGGCTGGCGTTTATCTTTAATCAGTGCCTGGTCAAGACGACAGCGGTCGTTCTCATTTTCAGACAAAGTATCGAGAATAGTATAAACAACACGATTTTCCAGACCTAGTAGTAGATCCAGATTCCTCAGACCGAAGTCAGCATCCACTAAGACCACTTTTTTGCCCATGGATGCCAAGGCCATTCCTAAGTTGGCCGAAGTCGTGGTCTTTCCGACTCCGCCTTTACCTGAAGTAATGACAATGACTTTTCCGCTTGTACTCAATTCTTCCACCTCTTTTCAACTTCACCGATTCACTGGGTTTTGCTGGATTTCAGCGTCTCCGGCCGAACTCAGACAACAGGGCGATTCTGATGTTTCCATCGCTGATGTATGCAACTTCAGCTTGCCCCGGAGCAGGGCTATCTTCAGGAGCACGGGCAACATACTTAGCAATCCTAAGTTGCATAGGAGTTAAGTTCAGAGCCATGATCAGCGCATTTTCATTCCCTTTAGTCCCTGCATGAGCAGTACCCCTTAGAGAACCCCACACCAGGATATCCCCCTGAGCTAGTAGTTCTCCACCAGGGTTTACATCTCCTAACACTACGATGGTTCCGTTATGAACAATTTGCACCCCAGAACGAATGGTTTGCTGCAAATAGAGCGGCTCTTCGACGACGGGCGTATCTGGACTGGGGACGGGTTGTCGTTCTTGCAGGTCTCGATCCACGGATAATCCTGCTACAGCCGCCGCTACAGCCGTCTGATGTCGGGTAGTGCTTACCTGCGTCAACCTTAGCTGATGGGATTGTAACAATTCTTGAATTGATTGAATCTGGGCACCATCGAGGAGCCGCTGCCCGCATTCCAGAGATACTTTACCTCCCCTGCTCCAAAGACGTTCTCCTGCGTCAATACGTTGTTGAAGCTGTAGGAGGACTTCATCAAAGGCGGTGTCTTCCGGCAAGTATAGCCTTAGACCTTCGGGAGAGCCTTTAAATATGACCTGATGTACTGAGGAGGCAGTAAGCATGAAATGTTCTTTACTGGTAGTGAGGAAACTAGGACACCTATGGACAAGAATCCTATCACAGCCAGTTTAGGCCATGGGATTCGATACGCTAGGGTATTAATAGCGTAAAGGCTTTTATATAGCAGTCTCTACGGCCATCCATGATACCTATAGCTCAAAAATCGCGTACATACCACGATCCGATTCATGGAGCGGTCCATCTCAATGCCAAGGATCCTATCGAAGTCCTGTTGATTCAGCTCGTAGACAGTTCTGAATTTCAACGCTTACGCAGAATTCGGCAGTTGGATGTCGCTAATTTGACTTTTCATGGCGCAGAAGGTTCTCGCTTTACTCATGCTTTGGGAGTTTTAGCGGTGGCACGTCGGGTTTTTGACCGATTAATTGCAGAAAATCCTGAACTTGCTCCCTATCGCGCCTTAGTACTCTGTTCTGCACTACTACATGATTTGGGTCATGGGCCTTTTAGCCATGCCAGTGAAGAAGTGTTCCATTTTGATCACGAACAGTGGACCATGCGTCTGCTCAGAGAAGATACCCAAGTCCATCGATTGCTGAGTGCCTTCGACGCTGAACTGCCAGAGCAAATTTGCCAATTACTCCAAAAACAGGCTCCTATTCCTCTGCTGGGACAGCTCATTTCCGGTCAATTGGACTGTGATCGTCTTGATTATTTATTGCGGGATAGTTACTTTACGGGAGCACAATACGGCCATTTGGACCTCGACCGAATCATCAATGCCCTGGCCTACGATCCGGAAACTGGAATGTTGGTCGTGCGTGGCCGCAAGGGACTGGTGGCTATTGAGCATTACTTGGTCGTGCGTTATTTCATGTATTCGCAGGTTTACAATCACCCCAAGAATCTCTGTGCCCGCTTTGTCTTAGCGGGTATCTTCAAACGGGCTGCGGTGCTCTATAAAGAGGGAGTCTTGGAGGTTGATTCCGTGCTAGCTGCCTGGTTGGGACAGAATCCTAGTACATGGACGCTGGATGATTATCTGCGTTCTGATGATGTGGTATTCAGCTATCACATTCAACGGTGGACTCGAGCGGATGACCCTTTATTGGCAGACCTGTGCAGTCGGTATCTAGATCGCAACTTGCCCAAAGCTTGGGAAGTGACGCATCTAAAGTCAGAACAGCGATGGGGCCTGCTAGACCGTTTGCAGTCCAAAGCCAAGTCCCAGGGCTATGATCCCGACAGACATTTCGGCCTCGTGACTTCGCAGGTCAAGGGATATAGCCTTTATGACCGGGGCATTTTTTTGCAGACCGATGAGGGGCTTGTCGAAATTGCAGAAGCGTCTTCTTTGGTGAAATCTTTAATTCTGACCAATGCCCGCGTTTGGCTTGTTTATCCCCGTGAGCTGCACGATGAAGTGAAGCGTTTGGTAGAACTCCAACGCATGATGACGGGAGCGACTACGTAGGCGGTCATGGGATTCTCTTATCTTCTGTTTTGGAAGCCCTATGGGGTACTCACCCAATTCACGGACCAGGAAGGGCGTTCTACGCTGAAAGACTATATTGATCAGCTTGGAGTCTATCCTGTAGGCCGTTTAGACCAGGATAGCGAGGGTTTATTGCTCCTTACCGATGACGGTCCTCTGGCCCATCGACTCACCGATCCCCGATTTGATCACCCCAAAACCTATTGGGCTCAGGTAGAAGGCATCCCTGATCAGTCGTCAATCCAAGCGCTGACAAGCGGCGTCACTATCCAGAACTACCGAACGCGACCGGCAGGGGTGCGGGTTCTGGACCAAGAACCTAATCTGCCGTCTAGGCCTGTCCCCATTCGCTTTCGTAAAGCGATCCCCACTGCCTGGATAGAGTTGATTTTGACTGAGGGAAAAAATCGTCAGGTGCGTCGGATGACGGCAGCAGTTGGTTTTCCAACATTGCGCTTGGTACGGATAGCGATTGGAACGCTCACACTCGAGGGCTTAGCGCCTGGAACGTGGCGCTTGTTGACCAACCCAGAGATCCAAGTGCTGAAAAAACAGCATTATTGACGAATGAATTGTTTTTTTGAGCTATTCTCTAACTCAACTTTGACTGGTTGAATCGCTGTTGGAAGCGTATTAGATTAGCGTGATAATAGGTTTTTATGCTACCATATTTTGGTGGTAAATTAATACGCTAACTCTAAAACTATGGATTATGAATTTCGTGTCATTGTAGAGAAAGTCTCTGTTACCAGTCAAAAGGTTGTTGAAAGAGATACGATTAAAATCTACGACATTAAACCTCCTGATTCAATCCTTGACCTAGGACTTCGACATGAAGAACAAATTTCACTTTTGTCTAAGGTTCAAAGCCATTTATTGGCTGAACAATCAAAATTGATTGACCCTGGGTATGATGCATGTCCTAAGTGTGGACAGAAAATTAGCAAAAATGGATTCAAGGAATCTAAGTTTCACGCTGTTTTCAGCGACCATAAGCTACGGATTCAACAGCATTGCTGCAAGAATCCCGAGTGCAACTGGAACAGTGGACCGACTACCACATCAGTGTTTGGCACGGATATTCACCCTGACCTAGCCAAACTGCAATGTGAGCAAGGAGCGCTCCATAGTTATCGAGACGCTGCAAGTAATCTAGAAAAAATGAACGCCCAACGTCGCAGCATCAATAACCACGACCGGGTCAAACACCTTACCAATCAAGTAGGAGAACGGTTATCTCAGGAGAATCAGGAGCCTCCTGGGGAGGAAGAGTTACTCGTCCCCGCTCAGGAGTTGATTGTCCAAGTCGATGGGGGTCACATTCCTACAAAAGAGAAAGACAAGCGTAGTTTTGAAGCCCTTGCAGGTATCATTTATCGACCCACCTGTATTGAGTTAGTGGATCAACACCATCGTCGGATTACCGATAAAAGCTGTGTGATCTCAGCGAAGGATGATGAGCTGCAAACTATCAAGACCTATCTGTATAATGCTGCTCTCCGGCAGGGGCTGTGCAAAGAGACCCGCATAACAGCCTTAGCTGATGGTGCGAGTAACTGTTGGTCAGTCATCCTAGCTCTTGGGCCTCACTGCCACAGCCTAGAACTGATATTGGACTGGTTTCACATCGCTAAGAAGTTCCAAAACATCAAGAATGCTCTAGGGGAAAACTTCAGCGAATCTCTGGAAAAAGCAAAATGGAGCCTATGGCATAGGAATGTGGATGAGAGCCTTCAGAAACTCACCTTAATTCGAGACAACATCACTGATGAGCAGAAACGCTCTAAACTCAAGGGATTACAGGATTACCTAGAAAACAACCGAGATTATCTCATTAATTATGACGAGCGCGAGAAAGCAAATAAACCCTTTACGAGCCAGGTAGCAGAATCCCACATAGATTCCATTATCAACGCTCGGCATAAACGCAAACAGAAAATGCAGTGGACTCGAGAAGGGGCTCATAATGTTTTACAAATTAGAGCTCTCATGGCTAGTGATGAATGGGAGGAGAAATGGTTAGAGTATGTCATGCCTAGTCTAGAAAAAACGGCTTAAGAATTCGAAGTTTTCACGCTAATATAATACGCTTCCGCTAGAGATTCAGTGTTTCATAAGACAGTCTTTTCGTAACTGTTCAGGGGGTAAAAACGGGAGCATCGGCACCTTATAACTCGGAGCTGATGTTTCACGCTCAGTTCATAATTCTTCACTAGCCTGTATCCATACTCGTTTACGCGCCTTGCTATGTCCATTCCCAAGCAAAACATTACTTTTCGGGGGGTGCATGCCGCTCGGGGTTCTTTTAGAACAGAGCCAGATCATCTCAGACGGGGAGATGTACGTCCTGTAGACTCTAAGCAAAGACAA
>CASBPW010000234.1 GCA_949127685.1 Candidatus Sivonenia alaskensis PMM_0068
ACCCCTACAGTCGGGCAAAAGAGCGGGGGGTGAAACTCGTCGGTGCTACGGCTCATTATGTGACAGCTGACCTGGATGAAGGCCCGATTATTGAACAAGATACAATCCGCGTGACCCACTGCGATAGCATTGATGACCTGCGTCGTAAAGGGGCCGACATTGAGCGCTTGGTCCTGGGAAGGGCCGTACGGTGGCATCTGGAGGACCGAGTATTGTTGGACGGAAGCAGGACTGTTGTGTTTACATAAAATGTATATGCATAAACACGTATTTTTGTAAAGTTACTGGCGAACAAATTTTTGTAAATTTTTATATAGAATAGTAGTATTCCGGCAGGATGATTGGTCCATCCTAACTAGTGTGAAGGAGTACTACTTTATGCAAGACTCGTCGTTTCATGAGGAAGCAGCCCTTATTGCTCCCAGTGAAGGTCCCAGTCCCGAAATGCTTTACCAGTGGTATGTAATGGCGGGGGGCAAAGAGCCCTTCAGCCGCCTCGTAGATTGTGTGCTTGACGCTCACAGGAACCATCCGGAGCAGTATGTAAGGGTTTCTGTCAAAGAATCCTTGTACTATTTGCTAAGAGCGATGGTATTCACCCAAGGTAATACCTTGGATGAGTTAGTCCGCATCGCCGAGCAATATGAAGCCGAGAACATGGCTAAACTTCCCCCCCATCTCCAAGAATTCTGCCGTACGTTCCGCAGGATGCTGGACGAAGGACAAGCAGCGTAGAAGAAGAACCTCTCTTCTAGCTCTTCTTAACGACCCAGCAAGCCCTCAGCAATCAGGCGGACGCCACTCTTCTCCTGGTGGATATCTTCTTGTGCCACAGCCAAGGGAACGAGTCTCACCGCACAGGCTTTCAGTTCAGGCTGCAGGGAATCAGGGTCTACGGCTGGATGGGTCAAGGCATTGGCTTCGGCTTGGTCTGCCCAGAGAGCACCCCAATGCATTGGCACAAAAACAGTGCCGGGGGCTAAAGACCTTGTGACCGTGACGGGGAAACGGGCGGTTCCTCTACGGGTTTGTACTTCTACCCAATCTTTGTCCTGAATGCCGATAGCTTTAGCATCGCGGGGATGAATCTCCAGGAAGGGATTCGGATGCATCTTCCGGATTTTTTCGATGCGGCCTGTGCGGGTTTGGGTATGCCAATGTCCATAGAGACGACCTGTGGTCAGGACATAGGGATAGTGCGCATCGGGTGGTTCTGCCAAGCCCTTGGAATGGTAGGCGGCAAAACGAGCTCGTCCATCCGCTGTCGGAAATCTCAGGTCGGTGTAGAGTCTCGCGGAATCTACAGTCCCAGAATCAGGGCAAGGCCATTGGCGGGGTCCTTCCGCTGCTAAACGAGCATGGCTCAAACCCGTCATATCACAGACACGGCCACGGGTCGTTTGCACAAATTCATCGTAGACTTCAGCACTATTTTTAAAGGCAAACTGTTCGATAAAGCCAAGCCGACGGCCTACCTCGGCAAAAATTTCCCAGTCCGCACGGGCTTCACCCTTGGCTTTACGGAAGGCTGGGCAAAGCGTAATTCGACGCTCTGAATTGGTCATCACGCCTGCTTTTTCGCTCCACTGAGCTGCCGGCAGGAGGACATGGGCATAGGCTGACGTTTCGGTGGGGTAGTAGGCCTCTTGATAGATGGTGAAAGGCGAACGCCTCAGGGCTGCTTTGGTCCGATCTAAATCAGGGAAGCTGACCGCAGGGTTGGTGGCGGCAATCCACAGGAAGCCCACTTCACCTGCTTCTAAGCCTGTGATGATGTCCCAGGCGGCACGTCCTGGCCGGACAGCAATCTGACCTGGTTTCAAGCCCCAAAACTGTTCCATTGCGGCCCGATGCTCAGGATCTTTGACCGTACGATAGCCAGGGAGTAAATGAGAAAGGCCTCCGGCTTCTCTTCCACCCATCGCATTCGGTTGGCCCGTGAGGGAAAACGGTCCTGCTCCAGGTTTGCCTACTTGCCCGGTCATCAAGTGCAGATTGATGATGGTCCGTACTTTAGCGGTTCCTTCCCAAGATTGGTTGACACCCATGGACCAGAGTGAAAGTACATTTTCAGCCTGTCCCCAATAGCGGGCAGCCATTTCCAGGTCTTTTACTTCGATGCCACAACGGCTTGCCACAATATCCGGGGGATAGTGCTTGAGTACCTCTACATAGGCGGGGAAGTTGCTGGTGCAATCATCCATAAACAGGCTGTCCTGATAGCTCCACCGCATCAATAAGTAGGCGATGCCATTGAGCAGGTCAATATCTGTACCCGGTTGGATGGCTAGATGCAGGTCAGCGGCCTCTGCTGTCGGGGTGCGGCGGGGGTCTATCACCACCATTTTCACTTTGCGATTTTTTTTGCGGTGCTTCTGCAAGCGGTTAAACAAAATTGGATGGCATTCTGCCGTATTCGTGCCAATCAGAAAAGCACAGTCGGTTTCGTCCAGGTCGTCATAGGAGCAGGGAGGGCCATCGGAACCAAAGCTCTGGATATAACCGGCTACCGCAGAAGACATACAAAGGCGGGAATTGGCATCGAAGTTATTAGTTCCCAGACAGCCTTTCATCAGCTTTTGGGCGATGTAGTAGTCCTCGGTTTGAAATTGACCGGAGCCGTACATGCACAGGCCATCCGGCCCTTGAGTATAGCGGACGGCTTGGATGCGGTGTACCACCAGTTCGAGGGCTTCTTCCCAGCTCACCCGACGGAAAGGCTCGTCCAGGGAATCGCGCACCATCGGGTAGAGTAGGCGGTCTTTATCCAGGGCTTCTGCAATCGTCGCTCCCTTCACACAAACCATGCCTTGACTAGAAGGATGGTCCCGGTCACCCCGTACTTTCCAAATCGGAGTTCCTTCGCTATCGCGGTTGGTTGCCTTACCCGGTTGCGAGGGAGGAGCCACTTCCAAACCACAACCAACACCGCAGTATGGACACAGTGTTTTGGTGGTATCGGTCATTGGACTCCTCCTCATAAGGGGCTTCAAAGAAGAACTACTCTTGCTGAGCAGCAGGGGCTGGACTAAACGTGAGTTTGCAAGTAACAGCGAACACGATGTGGACTAGGCGAAATGTATTTTTTGTAACGGAATGTACGGGATCAGGCAATAAAGCTATAGGTTCGATACAGAAGCTGCATCAAAATTTAGAATTTATTCTGTTTATTCTCCAACGATTACCCCGTTTTCAAGCTAACGCATATCTAAAGGCAACTGTTCAGAAGGGATTTGGAGTGCCTGATAGCCTAAATGCTGATAGGCACTCGCAGTCGCCATTCTTCCCCGTGGCGTCCTTTGCAAGTAGCCAATTTGCAAAAGATAGGGTTCATAGACTTCTTCTAAAGTTTGGCTGTCTTCCCCCGTAGCCGCCGCTAAGGTATCAAGTCCAACCGGACCGCCTCCATAGTTTTCAATCAACGTTTGGAGCAACTTGCGGTCCGTCCAATCTAAACCCATAGGGTCCACATTAAAAAGTTCCAGGGCTTTGGCGGCTACGGTTTGGGTGATTGTCCCCTCTGCTTTGACTTGAGCATAGTCACGGACCCGACGCAGTAAACGATTGGCAATCCGAGGCGTACCTCTAGAACGACGGGCCAATTCATTCGCCCCCATCGGTTCAATCGCAATCTCTAATAAACGAGCAGTGCGGGTGACAATGGCCTCCAATTCGTCCAGTTCATAGAAGCGTAAGCGTTGCACCAGCCCAAAACGGTCCCTTAAAGGAGAAGTCAAAGCGCCAATTTTAGTCGTAGCGCCAACCAAGGTGAATCGGGGCAGGGCGATACTTGTAATCCGGGCACTGCGGCCTTTACCAATCGTGATATCCAATCGAAAATCTTCCATCGCTGGATAGAGAATTTCTTCACTGACTCTGGGAAGTCGATGGATTTCATCAATAAAGAGCAAATCTCCAGGCTTTATATTGACCAAAAGCCCTGCAATATCTTTGGGACTAGAAAGGGCAGGAGCACTGGTGAGATGGAGCTTGACCCCCATCGCCTGGGCCAAAATTTGAGAAATGGTCGTTTTTCCCAAGCCCGGAGGCCCATAGAACAAGAGATGATCTAAACATTCTCCCCGTGACTGGGCAGCCTGAATAGCGATAGACAGGACATCTTTGAGGTCTTTCTGCCCAATATACTCATCCATAGATTGAGGACGGAGCGTTTCTTCTTGGCTGCCCTGCTCCTCGGTGTCCAAAGTAGTACCTTGGAGTAGAGGCTCCGTGGACTTAGCCGTCTTAGAAGCTTTTTCTGGAGAAGCTTTCTCAGGGGGCTGGTCAGCTGGTTGGAGATGATGGGAAGAAACAATGGCCATGCGCCAATCTTAAACTATCCCTCTGGACTATCAGTGCCCAACGCAAGGGCAAACCGATTATGTTTGGCCGAGATACGCACAAATTAAGGGATACGGGTACAATATTGTCCAACTATGAATAAACCGAAGCCAGCTCAACGTGCATGAGACCACTGTTTCACCTCTGAAAAAACCTCTATCCATAAACGGCCAGGCGTTTTCCTGTGATGAACCCATAGCCAAGAGGTTTTCATGAAACTCAATATCCGTCAACAACAAATTTTCCTGGCTACCGTGCGCTGTTATATTGCTACGGCAGAACCGGTCGGCTCTAAAACCCTGACCGAACAGTTTGACTTTGGGGTCAGTGCAGCAACTATCCGTAATGTGATGAACTTGCTGGAGAATGCGGGCTTACTGTTCCAGCCCCATACCTCTGCCGGGCGTATCCCCTCTGATTTTGGTTATCGAGTTTATGTGAATGAACTCTTAGAACCCCCAGCTTTTCTAGCCCAGTCTATGACGGAGGCCCTCTCCAGTGCCATGGATAACCATCCGCACCATAGCCTGGAGAGTCTTCTGCAAGGCGCTTCCCGTATCTTGTCTTCCCTGAGCGGCTATGTGGCCATGGTTACCGCACCGAGGGGGCAACATCTCCATATTCGCCATTTGCAACTAGTCGCTATCGACGAGCGCAGAGCCATGCTCATCGTAGTCACTGATTCGTATCATACCCAGTCACTGATTGTGGATTTACCCGAAGCTACCCATTCGGAAGAGCTAGAGCTGCTGAACAATTTCTTGAACGCTACACTGACCAAACAACCCCTCACCGACCTCTCCACCCAACAGTTGGGAGAACTCCATCGGGAATTTAGTCAATGGGCGGATTTCGTTCGGGGACTTTTTGACCGAATCCGCCAAGCTATTGCCAAACCCCAGGCAGAACAAATTTTCATCAGTGGAGTCCATGCCGTTCTCAGCCAACCAGAATTCTTGGATCCTTACCGTGTAAAGGCCTTAGTCAGCCTCTTGGAAGAACAGCGGGAAGAACTTGGCTCGCTGATTGCTCCACAGGACTTTACCGCCCAAAGTAAAGTAACGATTCGCATTGGTTCGGAAAATCCTCTAGAACCGATGCAGGCATGCACTCTAGTCTCTCAGACCTATGAGCATGATGGGGTTCCTGTCGGCTCTGTGAGCATTCTCGGCCCCACCCGTTTACAGTACGACCGGGCGATTGCCTCCGTGCAAGCGACCGCAGGGCATCTCACCGCAGCCCTATCCTCACGAAACTATCCTACGCCCTCGAAAGCGGAAACATCTCAGCTTGAGACGTCAAAAAAGGTATCTATACCTAAAGAAGTTATTAAAAACGCTATGAAACCAAAAGAAAGGAACTAGGATAGCTCTCAAGATACCTCCTAACTGCGTCCTCGGCCCTACTGCTTTAGCACTAGGGCTTTTATCTTTATAAGATCATGGATTAGCCGTCTCAAAGGGGATTTGCTAATTACCCCCAAACTATTGAGAATCTTTACAGAAACACAGTTACAGTTAGGAATAGGCTAGGTTGGCAGGCAAAGAAGGTCTCTTAATTTGCTTCAGGAATTGTTCTAAATTGGGACCTTCTAAACACTCATGGGTAAGAAGACTCTGGGCCATTTCTTCTAGGAGGGTGTGATTCTGTCGGAGGTTAGCCATCGCTTGATCATAGGCTTCGTCCACTAAGTCGCGAATAGCCCGGTCAATCATCTGCGCGGTGGCTTCACTGGTTTTGCGCCGCTCCGTACCGTCTTCTAGAAAATTCCGGCCTTCGCGTAGATAGCAAACGTTTCCCAAATCGTGGCTCATCCCCAATTGAGTCACCATCTGCTCGGCTAACTCTGTAACTTTGGCGAGATCATTGGCCGCGCCTGTAGAAACTTCTCCATTGAACATCAGGTCTTCCGCCGCCCTGCCTCCTAAAAGCGTGGCGAGCTGACCAAAAAGCTCTGTTCGGGTAAGCAGATGACGGTCTTCCTGGGGAAGTTGTAAGGTATAGCCCAGAGCCTGATGGCCCCGTGGAATAATCGAAATTTTGCGCAGGGGGTTAGAACCGAGGACACTACTACCGACAATGGCATGGCCGACTTCGTGATAGGCCACGGTAACGCGTTCTTGTTGATTCAGGACCCGCCCTATTTTCTGCAAACCCGCAATCAAGCGTTCTAAGGCTTCATTCAAATCTTTCATTTCTACAGCAGGGGCATCTCTACGTGCCGCCAAAAGCGCCGCTTCATTGACCAGATTGGCGAGGTCGGCTCCCGCGAAGCCCATCGTTTCAGCCGCCAAGAGTTCAAAATCTACGGTCTCGCCCAAAGAAACTTTCTGGGCATGCAAGCGCAGTACGGCCAGACGACCCTGTCTATCAGGGCGGTCTACCAAGACCTGACGGTCAAAACGACCTGGGCGCAGCAGTGCTTGGTCCAACGAATCGGGACGGTTGGTAGCCGCAATCACAATGACATTCTCCGAAGGGTTAAACCCATCCATCTCAGAGAGTAACTGGTTCAGAGTTTGCTCCCGCTCGTCATTGGACATCATCGGGTTATTCCCCCGCGACTTACCAATCGCATCCAATTCATCGATGAAAATAATGCATGGAGCCTGAGCTTTAGCTTGTTCAAACAGGTCCCTCACCCGAGCAGAACCCACCCCTACAAACATCTCTACAAAAGCGGAGCCCCCAATCGAAAAGAACGGGACCCCGGCTTCCCCCGCTAAGGCTCTGGCAATCAGGGTTTTCCCCGTCCCCGGAGGGCCGATGAGCAAGATACCTTTGGGGACTTTACCGCCTAAACGGGTAAATTTTTTGGGGTTACGCAAGAATTCCACTACTTCTAGAAGCTCTTGCTTGGCTTCATCGACCCCGGCTACATCTGCAAAGGTTGTTTTATTCTCCCCAGGCCCCATAGATAAGCGGGCGCCACTTTTGCTAAAAGACATGAATCCCTTTTCCGGGCTGCTCTTACGGCTAAAAAGCCAACCCAACCCCAAAATCGAAAGGATAACAATAGGCCAAGCAATCCCACTACCAAACCCTGTGGATTCGACTGAGCCATCAAAGGTGACTCCATTGCGCTGCAGGATAGGAAGTAGGTTCGGGTCCGGGACCGGGATCGTCTTGAAGCGTTGATTCGGGGGTACAGCATTCTGGCGATAGGTACCGACAATCTGTTGATTGGAGAGGGTAACTTCTTCCACCTTTCCACTGTTTATTTCCTGTAAAAACTGACTGTAAGGAATATTTTGAATGGATGGAACAGAGGGAGCAAAAAACATAAATCCTATGCTCAAAATAATCACTCCAAGGATGCCCCATCCCAGGAATACAAGATCATTTTCAGGCGCAGGAGTAGGAACTTTATCCATATCTATAACGTATTACTTATACTTCTATTATGACGTAGTACCTATACTTCGAGGGTCGAAGAAAAAGACATGAGTGCCAAGTCTTTGTAGCTTCTCGTAATCTTTTTTAGTTTTTCTTTACAATGCAGAATTACTAGATAGTCTCGAATTTTAGATTAGACAGATGAATTAACTAATTATGTGCTCCAAAAATATTTTTGATAGAGATTCCCGACGAATTAAAGCTCAATCGGCGAACTTCAATTTATGTAGATCAACTATAACTCATCTCAATGGTATAGACTGCGAAATGAGTAATTCTAAGCTCCCCTAAATGCGAGGGCCGGAGGGCCAGAAAACTGCGTTTTTAAGTATTGGCTGAAACAAAAGAGTAGGGTAAGCTTACGCTAATTCCAAGGACTATCTGTTTTGATTTCTGATCCTACTGCTCTTCTAGCTTGGTTTCTGGGCTTTATCGCGCTTGTTTTCTGGCTATCGGAACAAAAAACACTCAAAAATCTCTTTGACCTTGTCCCGCCGGTGGTTTGGATCTATGCCCTACCGGCAGGCATGACCGCCCTAAGTATTACCCCGAAAGAATCTCCCCTTTATCCATTGCTTTCTGGGACTTTATTACCTGCCGCCTTGGTCCTTTTGCTGCTGGGTACGGATCTAGCTGGAGTATTTAAAATTGGTCGCCCGGCCCTGATCATGACCTTAGTTGGATGCGTAGGGATTGTGCTGGGTGCCCCTTTGGTCCTATTGATTTTTGGGCGATGGCTACCTGTGGATGCCTGGTCTGCGTTGGGTGCTCTATCCGGTTCTTGGACGGGGGGATTTGCCAATATGTTGGCGGTCAAAGAGAGTATCAAAACCCCAGATTCAATTTTCGGGGTGGCCGTAGGGATAGATTTTTTGGTGGGCTATAGCTGGACCCTGATTTTGCTCTTCTGTAGCCGTTATCAGAACCAATTTGACCGTTTTACCAGGGCGGATCCCAAAACCTTAGAAGCCCTTGCTCAAGCCACCAACGACCGACAAGCCGCTCAGCAAGCAGCAAAACCGCTGACGACTTCCACCTTGATGATTCTTTTGGGCTTGGCCTTCAGTATCGGTTGGCTGTCCTTTGCAGCAGGAAAAGCACTTCCTGAGCTTGGAGCGATTATTTCTCATAAAACCTGGGGTTTCCTGATCGTCACTTCTGTCGGACTTTTACTCTCTCTCAGCCCCTTACGGAGTTTTGAAAATGCCGGAGCCTCTAAACTAGGAAATGGCATGCTCTATCTAGTCGTAGCCGCCTTGGGTGCCCAGGGAGACCTCGCGCAGATTCGCCAATTTCCGCTGTTTCTAGTAGCGGGAGTCGTCTGGATCGCCTTTCATGCAGGCATTCTGCTTGCCGTTGCTCGCTGGTTGCGGATCCCAATGGCTTTGTTTGCCGCCGGTTCTCAGGCATGCACCGGAGGCGTTGTTTCAACCCCAATTGTGGCAGAAGCCTACCGCCCGGGCTTGGCTCCTGTTGGCTTACTGATGGCGATTTTAGGAAATGTGATTGGGACCTATGCCGGCCTAACAGCAGCTTCTCTTTGTCATCAGGTAGCCATTTGGCTATGGGGATCTATTTAGATCTTTTCAGTCTCTCAGCCCAGGTGCGGCCACACTTGAGACATCAAATGATGGATATACAGCACAGCTCCAGCAGTGGCACTGACTAAAGTCCCTGCCAAAATAAAGGCTGCCTCTTTGCGGTGGTAGCCTCTCTGGAGTAGGTATAGGGCCCAACTCCCAAGGATGATAAGAATAAGAACTGTGAGCGCCATAGTAACATTGTATGAAGCACCTTTAAGAAAAGCGCATGCGACCCTCTTTTCTTTTGCATCCTCCCCAAAGCACGCTTGATAGAGCCAAACGAGCACTCCTCAGTTCGGTACTTACGCCTGACGCAACCCAGAAGATGGTCTCGTCGAGCATCCCTCTCCAAGGTTTTATCGGGGAACCGGGAAAGCAGAAAGGTTATACCCAGAGAGCGGTTGGGCTTATTGAAGTAGAAGATGAACTCCTCTGGCTAATTCGGGTCGGGGTCCTCCGCCGGGAAGTGGATGGTCAGGGGATTACCAATTCCTTCCGACTCACGCCCATGGGGATTCGCATTTGCGAAGAGCTGGGCTTTGCTTGGCAGCCTGCGCCTTTGGCCGAAGTAATGTATGACTGGTTGCTGAGACGTTTGCCCTATTGAACACTCGGCCTGTCAGCTCAGCGGATTAGGAGTATAACTAAACCCAGCTAGTTTTTTAGAGCCTCAAGGGTCAGACGGATCGGTTTAATCAGCTGGGCATTCAACGGGGGGAAAGGATATTGCTCCAGTTCCTCAGGACAAATCCACAGGACTGCACTGCATTCGAGGGCCTGGGCTTCTCCACTCAGAACACGGCACAGGTAGGCTTGGAGCTGAAAAATTTTGTTGCCATAATCATGTTCCACAGCCGCGATAAAGGCTTCTACCTTTACGGTCAGCCCAACTTCTTCCAGGGCTTCTCGCACCGCGCACTGCTCCGCCGTTTCTGAAGCTTCAATTTTGCCTCCCGGAAATTCCCATAATCCCGCCAGAACACCCCCTGGAGGGCGCTGGTCAATTAAAATTTTGCCTTGCTGGACGATCACCGCGACCGCAATACGTTGAATCGGAATATCCATAGGATTTGCAGTCTATCAGGCTCTCTGGTTATTTGGTTATCATCCAACTGCATGAGGCTCCACTCATGCCCAAAGCCATGAGGTCATCGGCCATCTCAAATTAGATAATGACGCTTCGGCTCGTCATTGTAGCAGGGGAAGTTGGCTAGATCGCTGCTCTAGCGGTAGCCTTAACGAGTGTCTCGTGAATTTTTTGGGTACCCATGAAAACAGATCTCTCCTTGGTCTATCCACAAGCAGCCAAAGTCGAACAGGTCGACGATTACCACGGCACCTTGGTCGCAGACCCTTATCGCTGGCTAGAAGACCCGGATTCTGAAGAGACTACGGCCTGGGTAGAAGCGGAGAATGAGGTCACCTTTGCCTATCTGGGAGCTATCCCTGCCCGTGAGCGCATCCAAGAGCGTCTGACCCAACTTTGGAATTATGAGAAATATGGCGTGCCTTTTAAAAAGGGAGAGCGCTATTTCTATTTCAAAAATGACGGCCTGCAAAACCAGAGCATACTCTACACTTTGATGACGCTTGCGGGTGAACCGACCGTACTGTTGGATCCGAATACACTCTCGGAAGATGGAACGGTAGCACTAGCGAGCCTGTCCATGAGCGAGGATGGAAAATTTCTGGCCTATAGTTTGTCCACCTCTGGTTCTGATTGGCAAGAGTGGAAAGTGCGAGACGTGGAATCAGGTCAAGATCTGGTGGACCATCTCAAGTGGGTCAAGTTTTCAGGGGCTTCCTGGACACAGGATAGCCGTGGATTTTTCTATAGCCGTTATGACGAGCCCAACGACACAACCAAACTCCAAGAGGCGAACTATTTTCAGAAGCTCTTTTATCATCGCTTGGGTACTCCCCAAGCTGAAGATATGCTGGTCTATGAGCGTCTTGATGAGAAAGAGTGGGGCTTTAGTGGGGAGGTAACAGAAGATGGAACTTATCTGATTATTTCAGTCTGGAAAGGAACAGATTCAAAGAATCTCGTTTTCTACAAAGATTTATCCACGGCTGATGCTGGGGTTATCGAACTGATTAATACCTTTGAAGCTAACTACAGCTTTATTGAGCATGAGGACACTTTATTTTGGTTCCAGACAGACCTGGAATCACCTCGTGGTCGGGTGATTGCTATTGATATTAGCCAGCCTGAGCGCGAGAACTGGAAAGAAGTCATCCTTCAAGCAGCAGAGACCTTGGGAGGGGTTAGCGTTTTGAATCATCAGTTTGTCGTTTCCTATCTCAAAGACGCCCATACCCAAATCAAGATTTTCAGCTTAGAGGGCTCTTTTGAGCACGAAGTTGCGTTGCCTGGTCTCGGCTCTGCAGGAGGATTCAGTGGCAAAAAAGATGATACGGAAACCTTTTATAGTTTCACCGGATTCACTACGCCCAATACTATCTATCGCTATGACATGGTGCGTGACCAAAGTACGATCTTTCGAGAGCCTAAAGTAGAGTTTAATCCTGAGGATTATCAGACAAAACAAGTCTTTTATAAGAGCAAAGACGGGACTGAAATCCCCATGTTTATCACCCACAAAAAGGGCCTAAAGCTCGATGGCCACAATCCAACCTATCTCTATGGCTATGGGGGCTTTAATGCTTCCCTGACCCCAGGCTTTTCTGTAAGTAATTTGGTTTGGATGGAAATGGGTGGAGTCTATGCGCTTCCGAATCTGCGGGGTGGCGGTGAATATGGCGAAGACTGGCACCAAGCAGGCACCAAGCTCAAGAAACAAAATGTTTTTGATGACTTTATCGCTGCCGCCGAGTGGCTCATCGCTCATCAATATACTTCCCCGCCCAAGCTGGCGATTGGAGGGGGGAGCAATGGCGGTCTTTTAGTCGGGGCCTGCATGGCCCAACGTCCCGATTTATTTGGAGCGGCCTTGCCTGCTGTCGGTGTTATGGACCTGCTGCGCTTCCAGAAGTTTACGATTGGCTGGGCTTGGGTGGCTGAGTACGGTTCTTCTGAAAACGCAGAAGAATTCAAAGCCCTCTATGCCTACTCTCCCTTGCATAATCTCAAACCCGGCACGACCTACCCTGCGACCCTGATTACGACAGCGGATCATGACGACCGCGTGGTCCCTGCCCATAGTTTTAAATTTGCCGCAGCCTTACAGGAAACCCATAAGGGAGAAGCCCCTGTCCTGATCCGCATTGAAACAAAGGCAGGTCATGGCGCAGGAAAACCCACCACCAAAGTAATTGAAGAAGCTGCCGACCGCTGGGCTTTTTTAGTGCGGACGTTGGGGATGGCTGTTTGAAGGCCAACTCATAACCTCACTCCCCGGCTCCCTTCCATCAGGCCAGGCACATCCTGAGCCTCTGGTGGCATATAGCAAATCACGGCCCGCTCCTCCGGGTCGATCAGCCAGTCCTCACTCAAGAATTCTCAGCTCTAATTTGTCTGACTCGATTACGAAAGCTTAGTTCAGCTTCAACTTCATCATGCTGAGCCTGTTCCAAGAATGCGTAAAGATCCCCCTTCTCTACCCATGGAAAGGTTGGGCTATGGTCAACTTCCGTATAGCTTTTCCCTGTTAATTTTAGAATTTGCCACGTTTGCCCGTTAAATCGCCAAAACTCAGGAACGCCCATGCTGGCATAGAGCGCATTCTTATCGATATCCGTATGTGTGATATCAACTTCGACAATTAAATCAGGTGGTGGATCTTGAGTAATATCAACCTTGCGACCCGCAACTTTGGGCTGATTTTGGATGTAGTAAGCATTATCGGGTTCTGAGCCTCGTTGTAAGTCTTGACGATCGAGCGTGGTAGACCCCATCGTTTTGAGCTTCATGCCCATTTCGACTACCAGAATTCGAATGAAAAGTTCAATCAGACGGACGGCAAATTCATGGTCCTCCAATGGCATACAAATCTCCAGCGTTCCATGATCGTAGGTAAGGCGAGCCGCGCGCGTCTCCGGAAGAGCCGTCAAAATCTGCTGGTAAGCTTGCCAATTCAGGTGATGAATCGTCACTCGTTTTTCGCCAAAAGGGCTAGTCTCTATTCGTTCCGCTGTGCTGACCATTTTTATCGCCTTATGCACTAAGTCTTATTATGAACTACTGACTTAGGCATACAACCACGATAGAAGATTATGTTCACTGGGTGTTCCAGGATTTATCGGGACTGCACGCTTAGGATTTATCTACTTGAAGACAAAGAGTACGTTCAAGGTACGATTAGCACTCACAATGGCGTCAAACGACCCTGGCTAATTCAACGACTCTGACTCTCTTGGGTCACCCCACTGTCAATACAATACCTATATGTCAAGAGCTTTAACAGCTATTCGCCATAATAAGAACTGCTGAGATATCCATTGCACTCTTGCCAAATGAAGCAGCAAGTAACATCAGTTCCTAGTTCATCAAAAATACCCTCAAAATAGTTTCAGGGAGGCTGCGAATTGTATATTGCAATACAAGAATCTAGTGTTTTCGTGTTCCTTGATACGATTTGTGCAAGTGGCTAGCAACTTGAGTTACTAGACTAGGCTACTTAAACTATTTGACGGCAAGAGTGATGGTGATAATGGCAAACTGGCCGCCTTGAAGCAAATTCTAGAACTTTAGCAGAACAAAGATATATTTCTTACAAAATTACAGCGACAACTAACTCAACTATGCGAGTATTCATCGAGAGGCTATTGCGAACGCAGGAATGACATACTTTGCCAGTGACTTTAAAGATGTAGACGCTACTAATGCAGTCCAACCCTTTATCCAATGTCTAAAATTGCAGCAATCGCTGGAATCCTATCATAGGTACAAACACAAAACCTTTGAGGAGATGCACCTGGTGGCTGGAGCTTCGGTGCTGGAGGTGGGCTGTGGTATAGGGGAAGATGCGATCTCGCTGGCAAAGCGTGTGGGCAGTACCGGCAAAGTGACGGCTGTGGATCGCAGTCAGGCGATGCTGAATCAAGCGATCGCCAGCACCGAGAATCTGGCTTTACCGATTGAATTTGTGCTGGCAGACGCACAGCAATTACCGTTTACAGACCACACCTTTGATGCGGCCAGGGTCGATCGCACTTTGCAGCATATTGACCATCCTCAGCTCGCGATCGCAGAAATGGCGCGGGTTGTTCGTCCGGGCGGTTGGGTGGTGGCTGTAGAACCGGATTGGGAGACCTTTGTGGTGGATTCTGGTCAGAGGGCGCTCACCCGGCAATTGCTCAACCTCTGGTGTGATACCTTCCCTTCCGGTTGGATCGGGCGGCAGCTATTCCGGTACTTTCGACAGGCTGGCTTAACGGAGTTGCAAGTAAATCCTGAGACGATTGTTTTGACGCAGTTTGAATTAGCCGATCAGATTCTGGCCTTTGTTCAAACGGCTCGCAAAGCTGAAGCATGTGGCATTGCCAGTCAATCGGCTATTCAAGAGTGGCTCAATGAATTACAACATTTCGATCAATCCCAGCAATTCTTCTGTTCATTCACGATCTTTATTGTGAGTGGCAAGAAGTAATCAGGACTCGGTCCCCCCATCTTGAGAGTCGTTTTCTGTGCTTCGGTAATGCTGTGATTCCTGCTCTACCGCTCTTGGTCAGCGACTGTTATTAACCTCAAACTCAGAACCAACGGCTTCCTTCAGTCCGCTGCACCAGGATTTATGTTAGACCGTCGCTGCTCGCTCATTCAACCATCGCTGAAGTGATTTCTGACTTTCTTCCGATGGCTGCCCAAGAATCAGATTCTTGATACGGATGTCTTCATCAAGTTGAGTCCAGTGTATTCCTTCACCATCAGCAATGAAGTGCCAGTTATTACGTTCTTTAACGGAAGCATCCAGGAGGCGAGGGTACCATACCAAGGGGACAGATATAGTGCGTCCATCAGACAAATCAGCAGACAAAGTATCATCTGTGATGGTCACTTTCTGGATCTTCGGTATTTCAAGCAGTTCAATCATTAAAGAAGTCATTCCAACCTGCCAGCAATTGCTCTTGGTGTTCTTCAACAAGTTTTTGAACGCGATTAATCTCTAACATAGTACGCGTTATTAGTAAGATTTTGCGGAAGATGCCATTTGACCAGGACACCCACCGAATGGGCCAGATGTTGATATTGCTGCTATCAATAGCATCATTGGCATGACCAACTGGTCACTATATGACCAACTTGTAGTTAAGAATGAAGTTATTAAACCAGAAAATTTGGCAAGCGGGATCTCCATACATTTAGTGCGCAGCCTGATCCGGTACTCTTGATTTCCCTGAGCTTCTAGTTGTTTCTCCCTATTGCTTCTGGATATATAAGCGTCTGGGCTTTCAAAATTGTATGATGATGCCACCTCGCTGAATGGGTAGCCTGAAATCAAGCTTATCTATTGAGGAGTGCGCAACAGAACCATGAACCTACGTCCTATGGAAAAAGGTGTATTAGGGATCATGTTTCTCTTGACGGGAGGATGGTTATCCCAGGGCTTAACGAAACCTATGCCCACGGTGCTTTCTCAAGCTCCTTTGAACAGTACGGGAGCTACGATCATCGCCCAGCCGGGAGAAAAATTTCCGCAATTAGTACGGAGGGGAGAACAGACTGCTCGTTCTCTGTTGGGTCCACTTTTTAGCGCAGGGGCACAGGAAGGTTACATCCAAAT
>CASBPW010000235.1 GCA_949127685.1 Candidatus Sivonenia alaskensis PMM_0068
ATGACGGCCACAGGACGGACCAAGGCTGTACTTCCTAAAGGCCAATCGAGAATAGCCCGCAGATGTTGCTCAAACTGGCTGGTGACTGAGCCTTCAATGCTGAAATGACCCGAATTATGGGGACGAGGGGCGAGTTCATTGATCCAAAGTTTGCCACTGGCTTCTTGAAATAGTTCTACGGCGATAATCCCTACCCCTTGCACGGCTTCTACGGCGGCTTTAGCAAGCTGTGTTGCCTGTTCTTGAAGGGCGGTCGGGATCGCTGCGGGAGCGAGAACGGTATGACAAACTTCCCCCACTTGTTGGGTTTCCACGACCGGATAGCTCTTGATTTGTGCGGAAGGTCCACGGGCCACCAAAACGGCAAGTTCTCGTTCAAAGGGAATATGCTGTTCTACCAATAAGGGTTGCCGCGCAAATTGCTTCCAAATTGCTTCCCAATCACCACTATCGGAGCGTAAAATCGCGGTCCCCTGACCGTCATAGCCCTGTTTGCGGGTTTTTAAGACTACGGTCGGCCCATAGGCTTCGGCAAAGGCCAAGAGTTCGGCATAGGTTTCTACCCTGCTGAAGATAGGAACGGGTAAGTGGTGCTTTTCGAGGTGCTCACGCTGTAAGTACTTGTCTTGAATCCAAGTCAGCGTCTGGGGATGGGGCCAAATCGGAATGTCGTACTGTTGCGAAATAACAGAAAGAAGGGTGCCATCAATCCATTCATTCTCTACGGTCAATACATCTGCCCCCTGGGCCAAGGCTGCCAAAAGCTGAGGGTCTTCCAAACTGCCGATCAGCGCTTGACTGACCTGGGCTGCACTTTCCTGGGGGTCATTCGCCAATATTTGGGTTTGAATCCCCATCCGGTGGGCTGCTAGAGCCAACATGCGCCCTAGCTGTCCCCCTCCGATAATGCCCACGCGCTTGCTGTAGGACGGGTACGATTCTGTTTTGACCAACGCTAACGACTGTTCCAAAGGACTAGAGGGATACAACTCCGTAATTTTCGCTCAAGAGGGGGCTATTCCGTTGGGTCTGGCTCAAGGTGTTTACTGCATGTGCATTCGAATCCAGGCCCGAAATTCTTCAATCGTTTCACACTGGTCTAAGGCCTGAGGAATCTCTGCGATTGGAAGCTGAGGAAAAGTTGGGCTTATCGCTGAAACTATGTAGTGCCCTTGTTCCAGTGCAAAGACTTGGAAAATCTTTTTCTTGGCGTCGTAGTGCCATAGCTCTGGAACCCCCAAAGCCTCATAGATCGGAAAGTTCGCTTTTGAAGAATGGGTGTAATCGACTGCAATCACTAAATCAGGAGGAGGGTCCTTGCTCAGATCTAGACGGACTCTACCTTTGACTAGAGACTCGTTTTGGATATAGAAGCACTGGTCTGGCTCTACTCCTTTGCGTAAGTCTTCGCGTTCCCACGTCGTTGAACCTCTGCTTCTAACTATGATTTTGAATTCTTGACCGAGGGCTTCTACCAGTTTTCCTAGACCTTCTTTGTAATATTCGTGCTCATTCGCAGGAGCCATGATCGTCAAAACTCCCTCGGCATAAGCGATGCGAGCAGCTCGGTGTTCTCCCAACTGATCTAGTATTTTTTGATACTCTTGCCAGTTCACGTTGTCGAGGACAATTTTTCGGCCTGGCATCAGAATATCTAGAGGTTTCGAGGTGGTTAGCATGTACTTTTCTATGCTCTACCTGCATTATCTATCCTACAAGAGTGACCCCAAGAGCCTCCTGTGTGGTTTGTCTCTGTCGTAAGTTGAGATGATGAAAATCCTCTCCAGACTATGGACTGACGGGAGGTAAACCACGACGCTCCCGTATAGCTCGAACCACAACCGTCAGTATCGTGATCGCGGTCAGGGGTAAGGCAAAGAAAAGCATGACATTGCTAAAGAGAGGGAGCGCATCATGATCACTGGCATCCAAAATCACATAGAGCGTATACACAACGTAATAGCCCAAAAAGACAACCCCTTCCCAACGGGAAATCAAACTACCCGTAAAGAAAATAGGTAAGCAAGCTATCGCTACGGCAATCATGACGGGAATATCAAAACTTAAAGCTGAGGGCGCAACTTGAATCCCATTGGGAGCGATGATACTGGATAGACCCAGTACCGCCAGAATATTAAAGATATTGCTGCCCACCACATTACCCACGGCAATATCCCGTTCGCCTCGAATGCTGGCAATCACCGAGGTGGCCACTTCAGGCAGGGAAGTGCCCGCCGCGATGATCGTCAAGCCAATCACTAACTCACTGACCCCCAAGGTCTTGGCAACCATTACAGCCCCATCCACTAGCCATCGGGAACCGAGCACGAGTAGGATCACGCCGATAACAACCAGGCCAAAGTTGATGATCCATGTCTTTACTTTTCCACTTGGTTCTGGAGCTTCTCCGAATGCTTCAGCGTATTCCTCTTGGATTTGGGTATTTTCCTTACGGCTCTGACGGACAGACCAGACGGTGTAGATAACCACTCCAGAAAAGAGCAAGAAGCCATCTAAGCGACTCAGGCTGCCATCCAAAGATAGAAGCAACAGGAGCACCGATACCCCTATCATCAGCGGTACATCCAGGCGTATTAATTGCTGTGATACCACGAGAGGAACAATCAGTGCCGAGAGTCCCAGGATAAAGAGGACATTGAAGATATTGCTGCCGACCACGTTACCAATAGCGATATCGGCTTGACCAGCATA
>CASBPW010000236.1 GCA_949127685.1 Candidatus Sivonenia alaskensis PMM_0068
GATTAAGGACCACCGAACCAATACCGAAACGAGTAATGTGAGTGGCTTTATGAATGGGGATATCAAAGAAATTGATGGCTTTATCAATACGTATCTAAGGCAACAAAAAGAGCTTTAGAGTGGGGCTTCTCGGCCGGCTCCATCCTAGGGTAGGCCGCTCCACCCACACGGCGAAGCTTCTTCATGCCATCAAGAATGGCTATAATTTCTGGATTTTGAAGTAACTCGATTTATATGCTTGACGATCCCCGATTTATTAACTAATGTAAATATAGATGAACTTATTTATCATTCATCATTTGGGAGTCAAGTTATGACCAACAATACCCAGTCTGAAATCAAGTTCGGATTTACCGAATTTGCAGAACAGCTCAATGGTCGTCTTGCCATGATTGGTTTCGCTGCTGCCATCATCGTCGAAGCTATTACCGGTCAAGGCGTTCTTGCTTTCTTGGGCCTCAAATAGGTCTTTTGGAGAGTCAAGAAAAGGGGGCCACAAGCCCCCTTTTTTATGAATTTACGATAGCGCGCTCTGTCTGTGGGCTATTTCGGTATTCATCTAGGAATTCTAGTGAGCTGGATTCTTTGTCGCTAATAGTGTGCGTAAAGCTGGACCGTTAGCGAAAGAAGGCCATTAAGGCTTGATTCACCACTTCGGGGGCTTCCTGCTGCACCCAATGCCCACAATTGGGCAGGCGGACTTCCTGATAGGCGCTATCTACGTACTTTTTCAGATCCCTCACGGTTTCAGGCAGGATAGCAAAATCTTTTTCTCCATAGATGAAGAGGGTCGGCACTTTAACCGGGTCTTGAAATTGTTGAAGTTGTCCATTTAACCCAAGGTTTGCCCGGTAGTAGTTAATCCCTGCGGTCAAAGCTCCTGGTTGGGCACAAGCTTCTTTAAAAATCTGAATATCTGCCTGGGAAAAAGTCCCTGGTTTGCTTGTAGTAGCCGTGAGAATCTCTTCTACCAGTCGGTAGTTATTCAAACTGATCATTAGTTCGGGCAACCCAGGCACCTGAAAAGCCGCGACATAGCAACTGGCCTGGAGTTGGTTGCCCTTCATATTTTCTAGAAAGCGGCGCGGATGAGGAACTTGAAGGGCTGCTAGTTTTAATACTCGTTCCGGATAAAGTAAGGCCGTGGCCCAAGCGATCATCGCTCCCCAATCGTGGCCTACCAGATAGAATTGCTCTGCCCCATAATAGTCGGCCAGGGCAAGAACATCTTCTACCAGGTAGTTCAAGCGATAGGCAGACACTTCAGTTGGTTTTTCACTGAGGTTGTAGCCCCTCAAATCAGGAGCTACAACCCGGAAGTATTCTGCCAAGACAGGGATTTGGTGACGCCAGGCGTACCAGCATTCAGGAAATCCATGGAGCAATAGGACCAGGGGCTTACTGTTCTGCTTTGTTTTCGTGCCCGTAAACCCCTCTTCCACTACATGGAACCTGAGATGATTGGCAATGATTTGGCGGTGATTGATCAACGCCGTCTACTTCCACCAAAGCTGCGGCTCTTTTGCATACTGCCAAAGCCGCCCGATCTAGGTGCAGAACGATATTGTTGGTCTCCATAGGAACGCCTGAGAGTGCTAGAACCATACCCAGATCCGGTGGACCGACTCTGCGTTGACCTACTTAAGCTATCGGTTCTTGGGTTCCGGGAAAGCCCTGTGGTGCGCAGAGCCCGCTGATTTTGAACGGCTAGAGGAGCACTTCCATAGCGAGATTGGTATTGACCAATGGCTTGGTTATAGCTCGTGCCAGAGCCGCCATACCCTCTCAGGCCACCGGGAGAATAAACCGGAGGCATATAGTAGCGAGGAGCAAATAGAGCATTTGCTACCATGTTGCCTGCCATAGCCCCCAAGAAAGGAGTCCAGAAGCTAGATTCCTGACGGACGACGACCGTTTCTTTCTGTCCGGTTTGTGCGTTGGTCTTTTCTTCGGTCACATTGTGGACGTAGGAGATCTGGAACTTCTCAGGGATGTGCAGGGAAGCCTTTCCTCCTTCCACTTTGAGATAGCCTTTTTCACCAGCTTTCTCTTCTTCAGGAGTCAGACGAGCCATCTGTACGGCCGTGTCACGGAAGGTTGGGGGAGTGGTGTTGAGCAAAAATACGGTATAGGCACCGGTTCCATCATCGTAGGTGGCTTGTTGAACGGCATATTTGCCATCAGCCAGCTTTGTAGGAGCTTGCTGCTGTGCACTATTGGTGGCACCGGCACTATCGGGTTTTTCAGCCGCACAGCCTAAAGGCAACAGACCAAGGATCACTACAAGAGAGAGGGCGGTGAGCTTTTTCCATTTGGGTGCGTGGTTCATCTGTCTTTTTTGAACTCGTTAAGGGTTGTTAGGGATTCAGCGACATATATCTTCATAATGGCGCAAGTTCAGGGAAATTCAGTAAGAGCTGGTCTGGGTCCAATTCATCCCCAAAACGAGCGGGAGAGAAATGGACTTGTATGGCTCGCAGTCTTTCCTGATAGTGCAGATTGACCAAGGCTTTAAGCGCCTGTTTCATGGCAACGTCCTTCGTCAAGTCTGCCTCTAAGGCTGGCACTTCACCTTCGTAGGCTACGGTAATCATGACGACTACGTTACGGGTTGCTGGTGCATAAAGGTCTGTTTCCGCAGTCGCGGGAGTGGGGTCAGGTTCACTCATATAGCGCTGGGAAGAGTCCGTGAATAGTTCCTGAACATAATCTCCAGCTTCTCCTTCATCCCAGAAGACGTTGCCTTCATTGGCAGCAGAGGCCCACATCGAATCGTATTGCAGCAGGCTTTCACAGATTTTTACTAATCCTTCGCCTAGAACATCCAGCTCTCCGTCGGAATCCATGGCGTCTTGGGCAGAGCGATTGAGGACGCCCAAGAGGGGGGCAACCTGTTCACCACCTAAGTGCAAAAACAGACGACAGACCACAAAACGGGTCTGGCCTGTCATTTTGTTAAAGCGGTCTTGCCATGAAGTCACCGGGCACCTATACAAACTATCTTTTCCAATCTAACGAATTACGCAGAGGGATAGGGTGGCATGAATGCTATGGAAAGAATAGGAAAACGAAATGGTTTGAGAATTATTCAAAGCCTTCTGTGTGCATTGACCCCAGCATACACGCTCTGAGATGGGCTTTCAGGGGATTTATGAAAGGATCGCCGCTCACCTCCTCAGCGAGCTCGAGGGTAAATCCTAAACCGCACAAGAAATGTAATGTGCGAGATGGAATTCAAAACCAGAACGGGGAAGACTAAGGCAGGAGCCATTTTGTCGGCTAGGTAATCCCTGCATGAAACAGATCTATCTCGAAGACATCATCATCCGTCGTGCTCATCTGAATGATCATCCCCGCATTGTTCAGCTTCAGCAATGCTCTCTACAAGTCCTTTGTCAAAAGGACTATAGCGTTGAGCAAGTCAAGGTGCTTCTGAAAGATAAGCGTGATTACAAACATTGGAAATGGGGTGAAACTGTTTTTGTTGCTGAATATGAAAGCACTATAGTTGGATTTGCAGCAAGAAATCACAACTGGATTACTGCTGTTTACGCACATCCAGAATTTACGCGAAAAGGTATTGGTTCCCGTTTATTGAACATTATTGAAGACGATTCTAAAGCCTGTGGAATTAACGCTTTGTTTGTTGATGCTTCGATAACGGCTAAGCCATTTTATGATTCCTGTGGCTACCAAATGAAAACGCCTGTTTTGGTAAGTGTACGCGGTATTCAGGTGCATTGTATTGAAATGCAAAAAGTGATCGGGCCTATTTCAGATCATAGACAAGTATCCTTTAAGGATACCAACAGCTCGAAGATCAAGCTAAAGTCCCCTCTGATGGTTATGTTTCTAATAATTCTGTGTGCAAAAATGGCACAGTGGTTTATGCAAAACAATGGATATCTTTTCTAAGGTCTTGATCTAAAATTGGAGTTTAGACTAATTCCATAGATAGTGTTTTCCTTTAAGATTTAAAACTTATAAAATACTATAGGTAACGTAACTTTAAATTTAGCCTAAACTCCATTCTAAAATCGACTGCGTATAAACCGCAACTTACTGCTACCAATGCCAATCGCTATTTTCAACTCTGATACGGTTGATCATGATCCTAATTCAAGAATGTAACCCTAAGAAAGCTAAACTTCCGATTCCAGATAAAATAAACAAGCCCTTTTTCAAGAAAAATGCATCAATGGGGAGACTGAGAAGAAACAAAAAGTAAAGATCCATATAAACACGGGAATAGTCAAGATAATAACTTAAAATTGTCATGCGACTAAAGACGAGCATCGTGCAAACGAGGAGTGAACAGAGATACACTGCTCGATTGCATAGTGGGTTTTGGCGGTAGTACCAGAATATAGAGACTGCGATCGCAATCAGCAACCCGAATAGAAAACCCTCAAAGAGATTCTTTGACGTAAGCCCGTTGCGAAATAGTGAGGCGAATTTATGCAAGATACCCAAAAATGGAAGACCAAAATGGTGGCTGATCACTGGATCTCCTGGTAAATGTTGGTTGATGACGTATAAGTTCCATAAAACTGCTGGAATCGGAGCCAGAATGAGCGGGGTGATCATTTCCTTTCGTCGTTCCCAAAGACTTGTCACCCCAATTCCTATCCATATCAGCAGTATCGTCTCTCGCGTCAGGCAACCCAAGCCTAAGACGATCGCAGTCAAAGGGGGTTTCCTTTGGGAATATCCATAGACCGCAGTCACTAAAAAAAGATTACTGAGAAGATCCGCTGTTGAGAGAGATAACACCATCCAAACCCCAGGGATGCAGAGGACAAAAAGCGGATGCGATTGGAATTGGGGATAGGATTTGACATAATTACTTAGCACCCACACTAGTATCAAGATCGTTATCCCATTAATCGCAACCATCGCGTAGGGAATCAAAGTGGGGTTGCCCAACCCCAATACATAACCCATTAGCGGGTAGAGTATGCGTCGATAGCGATAGCTGGGGTTATCGAGGGCAGTTATGGTGTCTGGATTCTGCAAACCCGGATCGAGCGCCAGGCTTAAAAATTGCTGGCCATCATAGCCTATCTCCCCCTTAAAGATTAAAGCCTGATCCGGATTGAGATAGGGCGATAGGTAGGAAAAAACTGATCCAATCCGAAAAAATCCGGTAATATTGCCCGAAAATTTGCCCCAGTATAGATAGCCAACGACCATGGTGACGATGAAGGTGCTAATCAGGACGTTCTTAATCGCAGGAGAAACTTTTCGCCCCATGAAATCGGTCATGGCAGATTTGCTAAAGAAAGATCAACGCTAGCTGATTATACAAAGCGCGATCGCCTTTTCTTTAATAGCCTGTTTACTCAGGTACTTTCTTGCGTCGTGGTGAACCTAAAAATCTGCCTATAGACAGTGTAAATGGGTAGAGTTTAAATAAAGAATCTCCATTAGCAAAGATGAAAACAACAGAATAATGACAAAAGTTAGCATTCATCAAGCCTCAGTTGGATTTTTGGCGCTTTTGCCGTTTTTTTTGGGATTAATGCTCTGGTTTATACTCAGCTGACCCCCCTCCCAGAGATGAATTTGTTGCCCAAATATCCTCCCGTAGAGAATTTACTAGCCATAAGAGTGGAAGGCCAGATTTTTCCTAACGCTGGGAGTATTTCAGGTTTGACCTGTTCTGATATGGAAGTAGCGATTATATCCGGGGGTGCGACTGGGGAAGGTACGGTAGACAGTGTCCTAGCAACGGGCCGTAATCCCAGTGCTGGTTGTGCATTCAGTTTATCGGCAGCCGGGAAATATGCTGGAAAGAATCTCGTTTTAAGAGGAAAAACGCTTAGGGAAGCGGGAAGAACCTATGTCATAGAAGATAAAGTGTTGAATATTCCAGAAGGCTCCACCCTAAAGGTCAATCTGTACGTGGATGCTTCTTAGCAAACCTACCAGATTTTAAAGAGATGCTTATTCGTCGCCTATTCTCTGTAGGGGGCGATTTTGTTCTAGTTAAGACCAAAGTCACCGAGAGGTGTTCTCAGACAGTATGCCGTATACTGCAACGAGCATGAAGTTCTCCTTGGCACTGATTCTTCTCATGGTTTGGGCGCAGATACCGGCTCAAGCAGAAACTATCGCATCTCAGTACCTGATGATGTCCAGGTATTTGATTGAGCAGCAGGGAATGACCGTCAGCGAAGATGCGGAGGGGGATAGCAAGCTTTTAACCTTTGGGCAGGAAACCTGCAGACTAAAAGCCAAAGGCGTATCGGATCAAGCCATCATCTCAGCGGTGGGGCAAGGGACTCAACGACTTCAGCTCGATCCCGATTTTGGTATTGTCCTTGGCAAGGTAACACTGCAAGCAGCCCGGGAAACGGGATTCTGCACAACCGTAGAGCAAGACTTCATTAAGGTTGAAACAGTGTCTGCCTTCTTGTCTACCAGCAGGCAGCTCATGGTCGAACGGGGAATGTCACCCGCTGAGGCCCAGGCAGTGAATGAAACAAAGCTTCTTCAGCTCGGCAAAAAAGTCTGTGAGCTGCGCCTCCAGGGACGCTCTGTAGAGAAAATGAAGAAAGTGATGATCGCTGCTGCGACGAAGGCATCCCAGTCTTCACTGAAACAAGTGGCTGCTTATATCGTTCCGGCAGCAGATGCCGCCCAGCAGGAACTTTGTCCTATTCCTTAAGGATTAAGCGCATCCCGGTTCTAAGCCTCCTTGATCGATAAAGCGATTGCGGCCCTCTATTTTACTTGGGGCTAGGAAGGAAGATATCAGGAATAGCCTAAATGCCCTTCCTGATTGGATTTCAGGTGTTTTAAACCTGGCAGAGCTGATTAATTCTGCTTTTGGTAGTAAAAAGCGTAGACAATAATCTGATTAGGCGTTTTAATATTCTCATCAGTATAGAACTACTGATCAGAAATACACATCCATTCGGATATAAATAGCCTGTTTAGTTCATCTTTCTACTTAACAAGAGTTGTGTCCATCGCTACATTTTCACTTCGTTTCGTTCGGTGAGCAGAAAGACTTATGCGTCAAGAGAATATGGTGAAGAAGACCGCTGTCATGTCCAATAGAGATTTGAAAGCTGACTTGATGAAGCTGAATCGCAAAGAAGAGCGGACAAACTTAGAAGAGCAGTATCGTAAACTCGTTGAAAAAGAGTATTTGCAGCGAGTGAGAGGTGAAAAGAAAGATCCTCATTTGGTGATATACCGCGAGCCGATCTTTGATGCGGTGGAGAACTTTGACCCCTGGGTAAATACCCCCTTGAGAGGAAGATAAAGGGAAGATTAAATATTGAACAAATTAATGGAAAATTAAGACTTCTGCGCCAAAAAGTATCCCGAAAGTGGGTAGCCTAAGTATGTAGCGCTGTGACTAATGTATGAAAGGAATGAGCGAAATAACAGAGATCCAGAAACTCACCCTTGGATTTTTTATCGCTGCTATTTTTTTGGTTTGGTTTGGATTTGCCTTTACCCATGATTTGCTACCCCAAATAGAGAATCCGGTTGCTGCTGTCTCTCAAGGCATCAGGCCTTAGGGGCGCGGAGACGCGATATTTCATGTTGAAGTTTGGCAATGCCAAACCCATACGGAAAGGGTATACCCCTTTACAAGCGTGCCTATTTCACGCAATTGGGGATAGTGATTTAGATGCAGCTTAGCTAGCTCTTTGGATAAGTTCAATTCGGTAGCCATTAGGGTCTTCCAAGAAAGCAATGACAGTACTGCCATGCTTCATTGGGCCAGGCTCACGAACTACTTTGCCTCCCTTGCTAGAAGCTTCCGCACAGGCTGTATAAATATCTTCAACCCCAATCGCAATATGACCATAGGCATCGCCTAGGGTATAGTCATTTCTGCCCCAGTTATAGGTCAGTTCGATAACCGCTGTCTTATCTTCCGCGTCATAGCCGACAAAGGCGAGGGTGAATTTGCCGTCGGGATAATCTCTCTGGCGCAAAAGCTTCATGCCCAGTACTTCGGTATAAAACTTCAAAGACTCCTCCAGATTCTTCACCCGGAGCATCGTGTGCAGCAGACGCATAAGCCGATCCTGAATTTGTCCTCTTGATTTATGGTAGCGGTATCAGAGAGCTCAAAGCATATACGTCATGTCATCCCAGATTTAATGCCAGCGTAGTTCTGGGTAGAAAATGAAGTCTTCATCCTAATTTGCTTGTGCATACGCTATCTCTCCAACTTGCCACCAGCCCTAGCCTGCTTTTCGAGCAGTTGTTTGCCGATGAACCGATAGCAGTGCTTCTAGAAAGTCCTGAACATGCCCGTCATCCAAGAACAGCGCGGTACTCCTATCTAGCTTCTATCCCTCACAAAATCTTGACTCCTCCCTTGGGCTCAGTCTGTCAGGCTCTACAAGACTGGATGGCAGACGCGGAGGAGATGCCTTTGTTCGGGTGGTTGGGCTATGACGTGGCATGGGAAATTGAGCGCTTGCCTTGGCAAAAAGAAGATAGCTTGCCCTTCCCCGTGGCTTTTTGGTTTGAGCCAGAAGTGCTAATCGTCTATGACCATTGGGAACAAGTATTAACCTTGAAAACGAGACAAGACCCGGATGCCTGGATTCGTCGGATTCGAGCGGGAGAAAGAACATGTGCTCGCTTGTCTAACAACTTGATGGCGATCAAGGACCTGACGTTTCTATCCAGCCCGGAAGAATATCAAGAGGCGGTACACCGCGCGAAGGAATATATCTACGCGGGAGATATTTTTCAGAGTAATTTATCTCTGCGTTTTCAAGCTGGGAGGACGGAAAGTGTAGATAGTCTAGCGCTTTATCAGCAGCTGCAACATCTGAACCCATCTCCCTTTGCTAGCTATTGGCGTACTCCTTGGGGTGAAGTGGTTAGCTGTTCTCCGGAACGCTTGGTTAAAAGAGAAGGTACGCGGGTAGAAACCCGTCCGATTGCAGGAACCCGCCCTCGGGGAATGACGCCGGACAAAGACCAGTATTTGGAAGAGGAACTTCTAGCGAATGCCAAGGAACAAGCAGAACACATTATGTTGGTTGACTTAGAACGCAACGATTTGGGGCGTGTGTGTCAATATGGTTCGATCGAGGTCGATGAGTTGCTGACTATTGAACGCTACTCCCATGTGATGCATATCGTTTCTAATGTCGTCGGCGAAATCAGAGCAGGGGCTAGTTCAGTCGATTTAATCCGAGCTGTTTTTCCTGGGGGAACGATTACAGGTTGTCCTAAAGTACGGTGTATGGAAATCATTGAGAAGTTAGAACCTGTGCGCCGTTCGTTATTTTATGGTTCCTGTGGCTGGCTCGCTCCGAATGGAGACTTGGATCTGAATATTTTGATTCGTACCCTATTGGTCACTAAAGATAGTGTCTATGGTCAGGTGGGAGCGGGTATTGTTGCTGACTCTGACCCTGTGCAGGAATATTTAGAATCCGTGCAAAAGGCCAAAGCGCTCTTAGCTGCTTTAGGCTGGAAGTGAAAGCCCATGAGTGAGATATGGCAAGATGGTGAAAATTCTCCAAGGGCAAGCGGTTGCCCTATTTGCTTTTGATATCGGCTATGAAGTTTCCTTGGAACAAGTGCGTACCTTACTTTCTTCCATTCCAATTCAGCCTATATCCCGCAAAAAAAAGACCCCTAACTATCTGCAATATACAAAACCACCCCAGGTCCTTAATTTAGGGGAAACAGATATTTTTCCAGGTCACCTCGGTCAAATTCAGGCTACGGTTTTTGACTTTGGGGCGATCAGTATTGCCTATCGCTGGTCTTTAACGGAGGTTTCTTTGGTTGATTTGCCCGAAATGAGTCAAGCACTCTATAGCTGTAATCTGGAGGAGCACGCAAAGGAACAGGTACAGACGTTAATGCAGAAAATTCACTCAGCTATCATTAGACCTGAATTATCAACATTAATTGAAGATTATTATATATTTGTTCTAGAAAAAATAGATATTCCCCTAGATGCTAAAGAATTGCTCGCACAGCATCGCTCAACCTTGGCTCAAATGCTACATTTTGATACTCAAACCCTAAGCCCAGAACAGCAGGCAGAATCTCTTAATCAAGCGGTTTCTTACTATGTAAATGATTTGGTCTTGGTTGACTGGAATGCAGCTCTAATCTACGACCCAGATTATACAGACACCCTGAATATACTAGAGCTGTTGAATATTGAATTGCTAGAAGCCCGTTATATTGATGCTCAGCTAGACCAGCGTCTGAAGAACTATGAAGGTATCGTACAACAATCTCCAGAATGGCCTTTGCCCCTGCGTACACCCTATCGCAAAGCGATTGAAGACTTGGCTGAATTGCGTATTGAGTCTGCCTTATTGTCAGAGCGTGTAGATAATTCTCTGAAGTTGATTGGTGACCTATATCTTGCCCGGATTCATAATGCAGCCAGTAAACAATTCCATCTGCAAGATTGGGAAACCGCTATTGCCCGAAAGCTGGATATTATTGATGATTTATATCAATTGCTCAGTGATAGAGCCAATCATGCCCAGAATCAGACGTTAGAATTAATTATAATTGGCCTGATCTTGATTGAGATATTTATGACTCTCTTTTACCGTGGCTAGGCTACGCTAGCGCTCCCAAGGGATGAGGAATATGTAAGGGATGCCTTGTTCCTTCATAAACGATGCATATCTTTTTGAAGATGAAATGATTGAACTGGTTTTTGGAGAGGACATGGCCCAAAATTGGAAACGGTGGATGCTCTTGGGAGGGGTGGCTTTAGGGGCATCAACTTTGGGCCTGGGCTATACGCGGGTAGTTGCCCAAAGCAAGAATTTGGAAGGTGGGGTCAAAACCGAGCAAGCCACCCCAGAGCCGATTTTAGAAAAGTATCAATTCGCGGCAGACCTATACGCCAAGAACTGTAGTAGCTGTCATGTGCCGATTCCTCCCCAGGTTTTTCCCGCAGACACCTGGAAGCAACTCCTTACCCAACCGGAACACTATGGAGTATCCCTGAGACAGATGCATGGGCCAGAACTAAAGCTGATTTACCTCTATCTGAAAGACTATTCCAGAGGCTTGAAAGAGAAAGAATCTATTCCGTTGTACTTTTCTCAATCTCGTTTCTTTAAGGCCCTGCATCCCAAAGTGGATCTCCCAGACCCCATTGATACAGCCAGTTGTCTGGAATGCCACCCCTCAGCTCGTCAAAATAATTACCGGGCCTTGAGCGAGAGCTATCTGAAAACAGAGGATAAATAACTCTTCCCCTAGTCCTCTAGGTCTTTTATTTCCTTGGGAATTACATGAGTCAGGACTTTCGGACCTTGTTCCGTAACTAAGACATCATCCTCGATACGAATGCCGATACCGCGGAAGGCTTCTGGGACAGTTTCACAGTCAGGAGATATGTAGAGCCCTGGTTCTACGGTTAACAAATTGCCTGGGGCCAGTTTGTGCCATTCCTGCTCAGAAATCTTGTACGC
>CASBPW010000237.1 GCA_949127685.1 Candidatus Sivonenia alaskensis PMM_0068
ACGCCACCACCAGGGACAACGCCTGCAGGAGAGACAACGCCACCACCAGGGACAACGCCTGCAGAAGAGACAACGCCACCAGGAGGACTGTCACTAGGAGGACTGTCACTAGGAGGACTGTGACCGGAAACCATTCCTTGGGCCCGAACCAACTCAGAACACAAAATTTGAGGGGCTACATAAAGAGCGACACCGCCTTGAATGGCCTTTTTAAAAGCTGAACGCCGTGAAAGGCGCTTTTGGGCGTCAACACGCATTTCTGAAAACAGATTCTCGGAATTCCCGTCTGGTTGGATCACACCAAAGCTCCTCTTGCCACCTAAACCAAAAATATCAATAAACTCAAGGCACCACGCAGAACGCTTAAAAATATAGCGGTTCTCAGTCTATTGAGGAAAGCAGAAAGCCTCATCCAGCCTCATTTCTGGTGCACCTCATCCGAACTAAAAAGGCTATATATTAGACCACTCTTGATTCCACAATCTTAAGTATATAACTACTTAAACATATGCCTGTCAAAAGTAACATCCGTGAATACATTGACCCTGTTGCACCGCCTACCGTGGATCTCCTAAGACCGCCAGGAGGAAAGCCCGTGAAGCGTTACAGACGTTTAGCCCTGTTAAACCTTAACGCGAACTTTGTTTCATATCGTTACGCGTCCATGCTATTCAATGAAAGGAACGATACATCTCAGACTTCTTCGTACTTAACCCACCAAAAAACCCAGAAGCCATGGGCAAGAACTAAAGCAGTCCAAACCAATAGAAGTAGAGGAATCCAGCTCCATCCTGCATTCCAAATCTTATTCAAGAACAAAATCCCTGAGCATACGCATAGGGCTGTGGCCACGTGCAGCGCAAAATTGATACGGTCTCTCAACCGCAAATAGAGAGGAGAGTTTGGGTCTGGGGGTTGCGAAAGTTTAGGGGGCATTTTTAACGCCTTGAGTTTCTATCAGTCGCGTGGTCGGTATGATTCTACCTGGGCTAGTTTCTCATAAAGAGTTTTTTCTTCTGGACTAGGATCACGGGGAATATCCACTTTGACGCGGACGCGCTGGTCTCCCCGACGATTCGTACCAGCTTTAGCTAATCCACGATTTCCCAAACGCAGTATTTTGCCCGTAGTCGTTCCAGCAGGAATCGTTAACCGCACTTTGCCTTCCAGGGTGGGGACTTCTACTTGAACTCCCAATACCGCTTCGGCTGGAGTGATCGGCAATTCGTAGATCAGATCATCTCCTTCCAAGGTGTAGGTGGGATGGGGTTTAAGTTGGATGAGCAGCAAGAAATCACCCGCTGCACCACCAAAAGGTCCTTCCTTGCCTTTACCGCTGACTCTTACTTTAGACCCAGTACGGACTCCAGCGGGAATACGCACCTCGATCACCTCGCCAGAAGGTGTACGAATTCGCTTACGCGTACCCGAGAATGCTTCTTCCAAGGTTAATTCGACTTTGCCTTCCTGATTTTCTCCCCGAATCCCTCCACGGGAGCGACTACCACGGCTTTTCCCGCCCCCCAATAGTTCTTCAATAAACTCTTCAAAGCTTCCAAAGCGGCCAAAATCGAATCCGGAAGGTGGAGCTTGTCCCTGTCCTGGCGCAGAACCTGCTCCAGGAACTGTTCCAGGCCGGGGACCGGGTGAAACTCTTTTGTCAAAGTACTGACCGAACTGGTCATACTGGCGACGTTTCTCTGGGTCTGAGAGCACTTCGTAGGCTTCGTTGATGCCTTTGAATTGTTCTTCCGCCTTGTCATTCCCAGGGTTCATATCAGGATGGTATCGACGGGCCAATTTGCGGTAAGCAGATTTAATGGCTTTGTCATCCGCAGTGCGGGGAACTCCTAAAACTTCGTAGTAGTCGCGGTAAGCCATAGACCTGTTAAATATGTACTGTTTCTATGATATTTCCCTGATCGCTGCAGCGGGTAGACATTAAATCCCGCCCTTCCCTGTCTGACCTTGACCTGGGAACATCAAAAAGGAAAGGAAGAAGTTTACAACGAATACCGCCAGCAAGGAGGTGACCACGGCAGCCGTGGTGGATCGTCCAACCCCTTTTGCCCCGCCTGTAGTGGTTAAGCCCCAGTTAGAACCAATCAGGGCAATCATAGCTCCAAAAATGGCTGCTTTAATCATGGAACTCGTCAGGTCCCAAGGTTCTAAGAAGCGCTGGGCCGAATCAAGATAGATATTAGATGACAATTTGTACATTTGAGTGGAGATAAACAGACCTCCCGCCAGTCCTGTCACTTGAGAGAGGACTGTGAGCACAGGCAGCATGAGTGAACAAGCAATCACGCGAGGAATCACCAGATAGTCTACAGGGTCGGTGCGAAGGACACGCAGTGCATCAATTTGATCCGTAACCCGCATGGTCCCAATTTCAGCGGCAAAGGCAGAGCCAACCCGCCCAGCTAAAATCACCGCTGTCAGCACAGGGGCCAGTTCCCGAAAGAGAGCTAAGGCAAGGATTCCACCGATAGCAGAGGCTGCCCCAAAGTGGATGAATTCTCGCGCCACCTGAATGGTGAACACCATGGCAATGGAAATGGCGGTGATACCCGAAACCAAAACTGATTCCGTACCCACCAGAGCCAGCTGCTCTAGGGTATTGCGTACATTAATGCGCCCTCGAAGCAGATGCATGAAGACTTGCCCCCCCAAAAGGACAGCGGCGGTCAAGCGAGAGAACCATTCCATAGGTTTATTTCCGATTAGGGGGAGTATAGGCCGTATTTTAGCCTTTGATCCTGATCACTGGCAGAGGATAACAACAGTAACGCTTTAGGCAAATACAGGCCCTTCTCCCTCAGGAGGAACATCTTGCCAACGGGGATTACCCACTGCCCGTAAAGCTTCTTTGAGATCGACATCTCCGGTATAGATAGCTTTCCCCACAATCGCTCCGGTGACGCCCTGGGGTTCCAGCGTCAGCAGTTGCAACAGGTCTGACAGACTTCCGACTCCGCCAGAAGCAATCACAGGAATCTGCAGGGCCTCACTGACCTTGCGCAGTTCTTCTAAATTTGGGCCGCTGAGCGTGCCATCCCGCAGAATATCCGTATAGATAATGGCGGACACCCCCAGCGCTTCCATTTGACGGGCCAGGGTTACAGCTTCGACTTCAGAATTTTCCTGCCAGCCCCGGATAGCGACTTTCCCGCCCCGCGCGTCAATACCCACCGCAATCCGACCTGGAAAACGTTCACAGGCACGCGCTACCAGTTCAGGCTGTTCTACCGCCACAGTCCCAAGGATGGCCCGTTCTACCCCAAGCTCTATGACCTGAGCGATATGCTCCAACGTCCTCAGGCCTCCCCCCGTCTGCACCGGACAATCCACGGCTTTGACAATCTGTGCGAGGAGTTCTTTATGAATGGGATGACCCGCCTTCGCTCCAGAAAGATCTACTACATGGAGGCGAGGAATTTTCAAAAAATTCCAGGCACGGCTTAGGGCTACAGGGTCTGCACTGTAACGCTCCGATTGCTGGTAGTCTCCCTGAAAGAGCCGGACGGCTTCGCCTTCCAGAAGATCTATAGCAGGAATGACATCCATGAAGTTACCGGTAGGTTGGGTCTAGATTTACGCTATCCCCTAGCTGGTTCAAACGGTCAATAAATATGCGAAGTCTTCCAGGTCGATTGCGCCTAGGTAAGAGAATTAAACGGGGCAGATGGCCTGTGAGCGCATCTTCTTCCTGCGGTATGGCTTGTTGCGTTTGGTAAACTGGCTCGGCTAAAAAGTCAACGAATTCCGTAGAAAGAGTTTCTAGAGATTCTGGAGAAAGCAAAGTATTGATCCGAACCAGGAATTTTTCCCCTAAGTAACGACTGGAATGATAGATTCGGTAAAACTGCATCACCTCTTCACAGGCCTGGTCGAGGGTTTCCACTCTGCGGTAGAGGCTCAGATCCACTTCATCGACCAGTCCTCTAGAGCCCAAAAGCTTATGCAACATCCGGTCCCATTCTTGCCAGTAGTCTCCACTGGGTTCTTCTACCAGAACAATCGGCATAATCAAGGCTTTGCCCGTTTGGATCAAGGTCATGCACTCAAAGGCTTCATCCCAGGTACCAAAACCGCCAGGGAACAAGGCTAGGGCATCCGTCTCCCGCATGAAAAAGAGTTTGCGGGTAAAGAAATACTTGAAATCAATGGCCTTGGGGTCGTCCTGGATGAAATTATTAATGTCTTGGAAATCAGGCAGCACAATATTCAGACCAAAGGACATCTCCCGGCCTGCTCCTTCATTTCCGGCCTGCATAACCCCGCCACCGCCACCCGTAATCGTCATAAAACCCTTTTGGGCCATTAGGGCAGCAAATTCGCGAGCCATATGGTAGATCTTAGAGTCCGAGGTTAGCCGAGCCGAACCAAAGATACTAATTTTGCGTTTTTGACGATAGGGAGCGAAGGCGTTGAAGCCGTTACAGAGGTCTAATAGAGCATTGTTTAAAATTTTCCAGTCCAGCCGCTCTAATCCGGGATTTTGGAGCATACAAAGCAAGTTTTCGAAAACTTTGTCCACGAGATCGGATTCTGGATGCTCCGCTGCTTTTTCCATCAATTGCTGCAAAATGGCTCGGTTCGTAGATAACACTATTTGCTCCTCTACACCCAATCATTATTCCCGATGGGCAGGCTCTACTAC
>CASBPW010000238.1 GCA_949127685.1 Candidatus Sivonenia alaskensis PMM_0068
AGTTATTTCATCCGTCGCAAAGCATGCCCCATATCCTTTAGCAATGGGTTTGATTTCATCAGCTCCTTTTAAGTATCTTTTGTTCAGCATGTGTTCTCCTTATAACAAAGCTCATGGCCAGATTATTCCGGAAAAGAAGGCTCCCGGTGCACAGCTCGGCATTACCTATATGCTGCCCAATGATGGGCAAAACTATACATCATTCACCCTTGTGCCCACGGATCTTCATGCATAGGCAATCGCTTCTAGGAGCCCGTTCGCTTTGTTAATAGTTTCCTGATATTCCAGCTCAGGAACCGAATCGGCGACGATACCGGCTCCGGCTTGGACACTCAAAGCACCATCTTTGAGCAGCATCGTGCGGATCGTAATTGCTGTATTAAGCTGACCATCAAAACTGTAGTAGCCGTAGACGCCACTGTATGGCCCCCGCTTGTGCGGCTCTAGCTCAGAGATAATTTCCATCGCTCGAATTTTCGGGGCCCCGCTGACAGTACCTGCCGGAAAACAAGCCTGGAGCAAGTCCCATGCCGATTTGCTGGGGTCTAAGAGACCCGTCACATTCGAGGCAATGTGCATGACATGGGAGTAGCGTTCAATCTTCATCATTTCGTCGGTGTGGACGGAACCCCATCTGCATACCCTTCCCAAATCATTGCGGCCTAAGTCCACCAGCATCACGTGTTCTGCCGTTTCTTTGGGGTCTGCAAGGAGGTCTTTTTCTAAGGCTAAATCTTCTTCAGGAGTTACGCCTCGTTTACGCGTTCCTGCGATCGGTCGCAGGGTAGCCACCTGCTCATCCCCAATTTGGTCTAACTTGACCATGATTTCCGGGCTAGATCCAATCATCTGGAAGGTTCCAAAGTTGAAATAAGCCATGTAAGGGGAAGGATTGACCACCCGCAAAGAACGATAGAGGGCAAAGGGGTCGCCTTTATATTCGGTAGTCAGTCTTTGCGAAAGGACGACCTGGAAGATATCTCCCGCTTTGATATAGTCCTTAGATTTTTCTACAGCCTGTAAGAAATCCTCTTTCTCAAAAGAAGACTGATAGACCACAGGCTCTTTTCCCCGCTTCCAATCTAGAATCGGGGGCTCAGGCTGCATGGGAGTGCTCAGACGGTCCACTAAGCTATCTACTCTGGCGGCGGCTTCGTCGTAGGCTGTTTGCAGGTCTGGGTGTTTCTGTAGGTCCGCATAGGCAATCGCCCAAATTTTACGTTTTACCTGGTCAAAAACGAGAAGACTATCCACCTGCATCCACTGGCCATCGGGTAGGTGTTGGCGGTCTACGGCATGAACGGGCACCCTCGGTTCGATCCAAGACACCAATTCGTAGCCCCAGAATCCAAACAAGCCGCCAAGGCCAGGAGGGAGGGTAGGCAGATGAACGGGTTTATAGGGCTCTAGGCATTGGCTGAGGACTACAAAAGGATTACCTTCATAGGTTTTGTTCTCTCCCTCCCGAAATTGCTGGACTGTCTGAGTCCCTGTGGTGGTCAACGTCCAGAGCGGGTCACAACCTAAAAGAGAGTAGCGGCCTACTTTTTCGCCGCCTTCCACGGATTCCAAGAGAAAACTATACTGCGCCTGACGACATACCCGATACCAAGCAGAGACCGGGGTTTGCAGGTCTGCCAGAAGTTCCCTGTATACCGGAATAAAGTTTCCCCGAGTCGCTAGGTGCGTGAATTCATCAAAGGAGGGCGCAAGCATATAGGTGTTTTCGGTATAGAGTCATCTTAAGTCACGACTCGGTGCCCACAGTCGTTAATCTTCCCATAAGCGCTTGCGTTCTCCTGCGGCCAAGCGTTGATGAGCATCTCTTAAAAGAGTTGGAATCGGAAGGTTCACGGGGCAACGGGGCAAGCAGTCTCCACAATCCGTACAACGATTGCCTTTCGTGCCCGGAAACCAATGACCGGCTTTCTCCAACATGTTGTAGCGATACTGCCCAAAATCCACCATATCCAAACCAACCGCTAAATTCCGTAGCCGAAGTACTTCCGGGATGTTGATATTTTCAGGACAGGGCAAACAGGCAAAACATTGCTCACAGAGGTCCGGCTTGAGGTCTACTAGGGATTGATCAATGCGTTTCAAGGCTTGCTGTTCTTCTGGGGTGAGCGGCATCCCTTGGTCTGCTACCGTCCTATGGGCTGCGAATTCTTCGGGGGAAGCAGCCCCCAAAGACAGCGTGTGAATTCTAGGATCACTCAAGAGAAAACGATGATTCAGCGCAAGCGGGGTGAACGGGTGACAGAGAACTTTTAGCTTTTCAGGGGGAGCATATAGCTGTCCCCCTTTGTCCGTAGGAGAAATAATAAATACGCCCATATCCTTCTCATGGGCCCGTTGAATAGCTGCAGCATTGCGTTGATTGAAGTAGTAATAGTGCACATTCATAAATTCAAATAAATCGGTTTCAATGAGGGCCAAAATCAGTTCTAACGATCCATGGGTAGAAAAGCCCACATGCCGGATCAGACGAGCATCAACGGCTTCTTGAACGGCAAGCATACAGCCATCTTTTTTCGTAACCGACTCAAAATGCTGAGGTGTATTCAAGCCATGGAGCGCCAAGTTATCGAGATAATCGGTCTTGAGACGAGTCAAAGAACGCTCAATGAGCTGAGCCATAGAATCCCGGTCAGGCGTAGGCGCCATCTTGGTCGTCAGATAAATACTTTGGCGAGCAAGTCCTGCTTGAAAAGCCGACCCGATGTATTCTTCGCTTTTGCCATAGCCCTTGGCCGTTTCCAGATGATTGATACCGAGTTCGACGGCTTTGAATACGGTCGCAACCGCATTTTCTTCACTAGAGAGAAACCGCATGCCTCCAAAGCTAAAAGCCGAGAGCATTTGTTCAGTTTTGCCAAAACGTCGGTAGAGCATAGGTCTAGCTTAAGCAAGTTGGGCAAGCGTGTGGGAAAATTTACAGCAAATGCAGGTAGGAGGAAGCAGTGATGCGGGTATTGGTGATCGGGGGAACTCGCTTTGTGGGCGTCTATCTGACCCAAGAATTGATGAGCCGTGGGCATGAAGTTGTACTCTTCAATCGAGGAAATAAACCTGCTCCCGTAGAAGGAGTCACCCAAATCCACGGAGACCGCACCGACCCGGCGCAACTCAAAGAAAAACTATCCGGTCAGCGCTTTGATGCCATTTTCGATAATAACGGTCGTGAACTGACCGATACACAGCCTTTGGTAGAACTCTTCAAGGGGCAGATCCAGCAATTTATCTATATGAGTTCGGCGGGGGTTTATTTACCTACCGAACAACCCCCACACATCGAAGGAGATCCGGTTGACCCGAAAAGTCGCCATAAGGGTAAACATGAGACCGAACACTATTTGGAGGCAGAAGGAATTCCCTACACGTCTATCCGTCCGGTCTATGTCTATGGTCCCCAGAACTACAATGACCTAGAAGCCTGGTTCTTTGACCGGATTGTACGGAACCGACCAATTCCGATTCCTGGCAATGGGCAATTCCTGACTCAAATGGGCCATGTTAAAGATTTAGCGAAAGCAATGGTAGCGACTCTTGGTAATGAAAAAGCGATTCGGCAGATTTATAACATCAGTGATATACGTGCTGTCAGTTTTAATGGCTTGGCCCATCTCTGTGCAACTGCCGCTGGAAAATCTGCAGAACTCGTCCACTATGACGCTAAGCAGTTCTCTTTTGGCAAGCGCAAAGCCTTTCCCTTCCGCGAACAGCACTTCTTTGTTTCGGTAGACAAAGCGGTTCATCACTTAAATTGGCGTCCCGAATTTGACCTCTTGCGTGGCCTCAAAGACTCTTGGATGAATGACTATACCAAGTTAGGAAGGGCCCAGAAAGAAATTGATTTCTCCACAGATGATGAGATTCTCAAATAACAGACTGGCGGGGCTTTGAAGCATATTTCCTTGCTAATTATCTACCCATGTTCGCCTTTTGGGATGAGTATAGCCCTTTGCACGCACTAAAAAACCCTCTGCCGGAGAGGGTTTCAAGTATCTGGGCGATGAGGGACTCGAACCCCCGACATCCTCGGTGTAAACGAGGCGCTCTACCAACTGAGCTAATCGCCCACAATAAAAGTTGGACGGTCTATAGAATATCACGAGTGTTAGGGCTCATGGTCCCATCTCCAGCAAAAAACCAGATGAGCGAGGACCATCGGGGCTCAGTCCGTCAAGAACCAAGCGTGAGGTCTTACTTTTCTACCTTGTCCTGGGCTAAAGCTCAATTTCAGTAACCAACTCTACAAAGCCAAACCCTCTTATGGTTTACTTTCTTTGATGTATCCCGTCCTAAGGGTCCAGCCTTCTTAAAGGAGTACTTTTGTGTCTACTGCTATTTCCCAAATCAAAGCCCGTGAGATTCTTGATTCCCGAGGCCGCCCGACTATTGAAGCTGACGTAATCCTCTCCTCGGGCGTTCTAGGCCGAGCGGCAGTGCCGAGCGGAGCTTCCACGGGAAGTTTTGAAGCTCATGAACTGCGCGATGGGGAGGCTCGGTACAACGGAGCCGGTGTACTCCACGCTGTCAAAAATGTTCAAGAAATCCTTGGACCAGCCCTGATTGGCTTAGATGCCACCGAACAAGCAGCCATTGACAAAGTTTTACTAGAGTTGGATGGAAGCCCCAACAAGTCCAATCTTGGCGCCAATGCGATTCTGGCCCTTTCCCTGGCCACCGCTAGAGCCGCTAGTATCGCCCAGGGTCTTCCCTTGTATCGCTACCTAGGTGGGGAAGCAGCCAATGTGCTCCCGGTCCCGATGATGAATGTCTTGAATGGAGGAGCCCATGCTGACAATAATGTGGACATCCAGGAATTCATGATTGCTCCTGTGGGGGCCCCTAGTTTCCGGGAAGCGTTGCGCTGGGGCGCTGAAGTTTTTGTCCAACTCAAGAAAATCTTGAAATCCCAAGGCCTAAATACGGCGGTAGGAGATGAAGGGGGCTTTGCGCCTAACCTCAGCTCGAACCAGGCAGCCCTTGATATCCTGGTCCAAGCCATTGAGCAAGCAGGCTACCGTCTAGGTGAGGACATTGCCCTGGCCCTAGATGTGGCAGCCACAGAAATTTATAAAGACGGCACTTACACCGTAGACGGCAAAGCCCATAGTCCTCAACAGATGATTGATTATCTGGCAGCCTGGGTAGACCGCTATCCGATTATTTCTATCGAAGATGGTTTGGCCGAAGATGACTGGGACGCTTGGGGCAAACTTACAGAGCGTCTGGGCAAAAGAGTGCAGCTTGTGGGCGATGATCTTTTTGTCACCAATAAAATTCGATTACAGAAAGGCATTGACTTAGGAATTGCCAATGCCGTGTTGATCAAAGTCAACCAAATTGGCAGCCTTAGCGAGACCCTAGACACGATTAACACAGCAACCGCAGCAAACTATCATTCGATGATTTCCCATCGCTCTGGAGAAACCGAGGACACTACCATCGCGGATCTTGCGGTGGCTACCCGTGTTGGACAGATCAAAACAGGCTCTCTCTGCCGTTCTGAGCGCGTCGCCAAATATAACCAGTTGCTCCGCATTGAGGAGGAACTAGGGGATAAAGCGATCTATCTCGGACGCGGAGCATTTTAATCGCTCAATTAATATGAGTATCCTTTAGCTCCGCCAACCCTAGAAATGTTGACGGGCCTATTTTTCGCATGGCCAACAAAATGTCTTGGGGCGAGAGCCAATCGGAAAAACAGGTGAAAATTAAATTGTATTCATCTATACTCTAGCTGTCAGTACTGCCTGTTTCTCTCTGTAACGTATCTGCATCGTAATTGGCTAGTTTTTCATTTCCCGGCTCATGGTTGGTTCTGGTCCTCTAAAAAAGGGAACTCACCGGACTACTGCCCCGCTTTTCAGAAATTGAACTAGAATGCAGCTACCCATTAGCTGAAATAGCACGGCTATCTGTCCAGAATTTTAATTAATTCATAAACAATAAGTTTGGTTTCTATTTTACTTTAGGCCTATGAATCTAGAAGAAGCAATCGCCATTTTAGATGAGATACTCACCAAAGAGTCTCTCAATGATGTTCAGGAATTGGTATTTAGACAAACTTGGCATGGGAAAACTTATTCGGAAATTGCAGAAGAGACGAATTATGATCCTGACTATATAAAATATGTTGGCTATCAACTATGGCAAATACTTTCCCATGCCACAGATGAGAAAGTCACGAAGAGCAACTTTAAGTCTGTACTACGCAGGAAGCTCCAGTCAAAACCTTCTCTAGAATCAACAACTGCATCCCCATTAGTGATTCAAGATAGTATGGGACTTCATGAGAAACAGTATTTTGAAGATTGGGGAGAAGCGGTCGATGTCTCTATTTTCTATGGACGTGACCATGAACTAAGAGTCTTGCAAAAATGGTTATTGGAAGAGCACTGTCGTTTCGTCTTGCTGTTAGGAATGGGAGGAATGGGTAAAACTGCACTGTCTGTAAAACTAGCCGAACAAGTATGTGCACGCTATGCAGCAGAGGAACAGAATGCTTTTGAGTATTTAATCTGGCGTTCTTTACGGAATGCTCCCCCGCTTGCAGAAATCTTGGCAGA
>CASBPW010000239.1 GCA_949127685.1 Candidatus Sivonenia alaskensis PMM_0068
GCACCGACCACCGTAGCCCATAGAGGCATCATCGCCTTAAAGCCCAAGGTGCCACTCCAAAGCACTATTTCTATCCCAGCGATCAAGGCCAAGGCTTGACCCGCTTGAATGCGCCTCGGCTTCAAACTTTCTCCTGATTCATCTTCTACGCCCTTCAAGGTGCTCGACCCCAAAATCACGGGTACAAAGACGGCAGAAAGCCCCAAAGCGATCCCTCCAGCTCCCCAGGAAAAACCAGCCTCAGGCCATAGGGGTCCTTGCAAAATTACTATGGCTAGGGTGCTGAGTGCGCTTAAGCCAGCGAAAATGATTTGCTGCCGATGAGGGGGAGCCAATTGGCTATCCAACAAAAAGGCAACAACTGTCAGCACCCCAAATCCCCAATTTCCGTTAAAAACCAACCATCCGCCCAAGCCAGCGACCGCCAAAGAGTCCGTTATAGTAGCGGGCAGTCCCGTGGTTCGATTCACCACCCGCACTGCCAAGAGCAACCAAAAAAGGCGTCCTAAATTGGCCAGTCCGAAAACGAACAAGCCAATAACCGCCAACCCGGCTGCGGCAAAAGCAGACTGATCATGATCAGGGTCCAGTTCTCGACACAGGGCCCAGGCCAAAAACACCGTAAGCCCTGCTCCAACTCCCCAAAACCAAGCCTCGAAGAGGTCCTTCCCCGCAAACAGTTGGAGCAGAGTTGTTCCGATCAGGACAACGGCGGAAAGGATGCCTATCGCACGATTTGTAGGATAGTTGAAATCAACCGGACGCCCAATGGACGTAATCTTACTCAGCTTCATAGGCACTCCCGAGACCAGCGTTCCCGTTTCAGCTTACTCTGCTGGCCTTGGCATCGGTCAAGTAGTCTTTATTCAACCCTTAGCCACTGCAGGGAATTATTGCTCTGTACTTGAGCTGAGATTTCCACACCGCTGGCAGCAAAAACAAAATCAGAAAGTTAAAGATCTAATAAACGTCCTTCATTAGGTTAGTTTAAGTGATTGACCTTGACTTTCTAATAGAGCATCCAATTGGTCAAGACTCACTAAAGCCATCGCCCAAGCAATCACAGGCAGCTGATGTTCCGCATGATTGCGGACTGCAACCGCTTTAACCATTTCATACTCTTGTGTTGTAAGAAGTGTTTTTAGAGAGTAGGATACAGTATGTTTAACATGTTTCATAGATTCATTTCCTAACAATATAGACGAATACATTAGTGCGCTGCCCTTCCACCGGAAATAGTCACTTTTCGCAAGAAAAAGACGGCAAAAATACTCAAAAATAACCCCATACCAATGAAATAGAAACAGTCATTGAAAGCCATTACATAAGCTTCACGACGGACCAGATTACTGATGGCAGCAATAGCCTGGTCATGGGCAGTGTAAGCGTCTATACCCTTGCTCATAAAAGCTTGCGTCATCTGGTCGATGCGTTCCCGCGTTGAGGGATTATATAGAGAAATGGCCTCTCCTAGTCGGTTGGAGTGGAATTGTTCGCGCTGCGTAAGCAAAGTAGAAAGACAGGCAATACCAAGCGATCCCCCCAGATTGCGGGTCATATTAAACAAGCCAGAAGCGGAACCGCTATCTGTACTCCCTACCGCAATATCTGAAGTGGCTACCGAAGATAAAGGGGTGATAATCAAAGGCTGCCCCAGAGCCCGAATAATTTGCGACCATTGCAATTGAGTAGCGCCTGTATCGTGGCTCATTCCAGCATTCATGAAGCAACTCACTGCAAACAGTACTACCCCGATGCCAATCAGAACTCGTATGTCAAAGCGTTTAGTAAGCCAAGGCAAGAATGGGATGATAAACAATTGAGGGATACCCGCCCACATGATCACCTGACCAATTTGCATGGCGTTATAACCCTGTACTTGGGCAAGATACAGCGGCAAGATATATATAGAACCATACAGACCAAGGCCAAGTGCCAGGTTGACGATGCTGCCTAAGCCAAAATTCCTGAGGGTTAAAAGACGCAAATTGATAAAAGGTTCTTTGCGGGTAAACTCAATCCAGAAAAATAGCGTTAAGAAAACAACGGCGACTACGGCCAAGCGCAGAATAAACTCCGAATTAAACCAGTCCTTGCGGCTCCCTTCTTCCAGGACAATCTGCAAAGAGCCCAGTCCAAGGACCATAGAAAAAATACCCCACCAGTCCCCTTTTTTGAGGAGATTCAACTGCAGCGGTTGGGGCTCCATCGTAAACCAGACCGAGGCCAACAAGAAGGCACCAGGGACCACATTCAGATAGAAAATATATTCCCAACCATAAGCCTCTGTCAGCCACCCGCCCAGTGTCGGGCCAATCGTTGGGGCAAAGGTCGCCGTCAGACCAAAGAGCGCCAAGCCGACGGAACGCTTGCTCGGAGGGAGTGTCGTCAGCATGATCGTGAAAGCCATCGGGATCATGACCCCGCCCGTGAAACCCTGCAAAGCCCGAAACACAATCATCGAATTTAGATCCCAAGCATTGGCACAACAGATCGAGAAAAAGACAAAGAGGGCAGCATTGACAAAAAGATAAAGCCGCTTGGAAAAAACCACAGCCAGCCAACCGGTCAAGGGAATAACAACTATTTCAGCGACGAGGTAGGCGGTCGAGATCCAAGAGCCCTCTTCTAAAGTTGCACTCAAAGATCCCTGGATATCTTTCAAGGATGAATTGGTAATTTGAATATCCAGAATCGCCATGAAAGCCCCGAGGAGTACCCCGACTATCGAGATCCAAGTCTTCAGGGGCACATAGTCGTCAGGCAGCTCAGAAGATGGATTTGGTGGGGCTAAAACACTACTTCCCATACTCATAGAAGCAAATCTCCTATTTGATCGCGACACTGACTGCCGCCGACATGCCAGGGGTAAGCAAAGACTCATAGCC
>CASBPW010000240.1 GCA_949127685.1 Candidatus Sivonenia alaskensis PMM_0068
TGGGCATAACTGGGCTCGAACCAGTGACCTCATCGATGTCAACGATGCGCTCTAGCCAACTGAGCTATACGCCCTCAGGCTTAAATAATATAACAGCACTCCCTATAAGCTGCCAATATTAAAGCTTTCCAGTTTCTACTAAAGTCCTATAGGGGATCAGGTGTATTGTTGAGCCGCAGTGTATATTAATTATGCGGAAAAAGACGTTGTGACCGCAGGAGAACTAGGATATGACTCTTCGTTTAGGCGATATTGCGCCTGATTTCACCCAAGACTCTACAGATGGACCTATTCATTTTTACGATTGGATAGGCGATAAGTGGGCTATTTTGTTTTCTCATCCGAAAGACTTTACTCCCGTATGCACTACTGAGCTGGGGGAAGTAGCTCGTCTCAAGCCAGAATTCGACAAGCGCAAGATCAAGCCCATTGCCCTCAGTGTGGATGATGTTGCGTCCCATAAGGGTTGGGTTGGGGACATTGAGGAAACTCAAGGTTCTGCCTTGAATTATCCGATTCTGGCCGATCCAGACCGTAAGGTTTCTGACCTCTATGACATGATTCACCCCAATGCCAACAACACTTTAACGGTTCGTTCGGTCTTTATTATCGACCCCTCGAAAAAGCTCCGCTTAATCTTGACCTATCCCGCCAGCACTGGCCGCAACTTTACAGAGATTCTGCGGGTCATCGATTCCTTGCAGCTCACGGATGACTACAGTGTGGCAACCCCGGTCAACTGGAAAGATGGCGATGATTGTGTGATTGTGCCTTCGATTCAAGACCCTGCAGAACTTAAAGCTAAGTTTCCGAAGGGATACACCGCGGTCAAACCCTATCTGCGGATGACCCCTCAGCCAAATAAGTAAAGTCTACAGCCTAAAAAAACGACCTCCTAACTATCTATCCGTAGGAGGTCGTTTTGCTTTAAAGCATTCCCAAACTTGCCCCGAGAGCTTTAGGTAGCATTATCCCTGCGAAGACTGACTGATCCGCTGTAGATCACGCTCGATTTCAAAAGCCAAAGCCTTGTTCCCTGGTTCAATCTCTAGAGCTTTTGCCAGATAAGGACCAGCTTGAGCGTATCTCTTTTCTGAAACCAGGGCGTTTCCACGACGTTGATAGGCAATCGCTAAAAGATGAATGGCTTCCGGATAGGAAGAAAATTGGTGGAAGAGGCTCTCGGCTTGAGACAAGGCATGGACCCAATCTCTGCTCTTGAGCGCCTTTTTCAGATAAAAAGCCCTTTTCTCAAACTCTTGCTGTTGCGCAAGTGTGAGCTTCACCGATTTTAAGGCGGGAGAAGGTGATGAGGGGGACTTCTTGACTTCCATGCGGACGGGAGCCCCCGCAGATTTCGGCGGTGGTTGCGGAGGAGCTTGCACTACTTCATGAGCTTTGTCAGAAAGGAATCGATAGGCTTCATTGACCCTTTGAAATTGCTCTTTGAACTGCTCACCCGCCACGTCCGGGTGGTATTTCCTGGCTAGCCGTCGGTAGGCTTGCTTGATTGTTTCTAAATTAGCTCCTGGAGAAACACCCAAGAGCCTAAAGGGGTCTGAAGAGTCCACTAAGTCCATCAAAAGCACTTAATAAAAGTTTGCATCAAAAGTTGATGTTGGTGCAAGGGGAAACCTCAACTCTTTATCTGTGTTTTCTGAGATGACGAGCTGGGGCTCCCAGCATAGAGTCCTATAAGATTTTGTAAATACAACTTAACAAAATAACTGAAACCTTAATCTTTATTTCGAGCGTTGAAAATCTGCTTCACGCAGTTGAAACACCCTTCCTATAACGCATTCATCTATCTGTGTTGCTCTTGGACCGGATATTCCAGGTTCCGTCGAGTCTCAATTAACTAACTGTATAATTCCAGGAGATTCAATCTAGCGATTGCAGAAATAAAGGGAGCAAATATTGCTTCCGTTCAGTGTTGAAAGGTATCCACTCAGGAGAACACAGTGAAACTATCGGTATATGGCAAGGGTGGTATCGGTAAATCCACAACAAGCTGCAATATCTCTGTAGCCTTGGCCAAGCGCGGCAAGCGGGTATTGCAAATCGGATGTGATCCCAAACACGACAGTACGTTTGCCCTGACCGGATTTCTGATTCCTACTATTATTGACACCCTTGAAGAGAAGGACTACCACTACGAAGACGTATGGGCTGAAGATGTCATCTACAAAGGCTATGGTGGCGTCCACTGTGTGGAAGCAGGGGGACCTCCGGCTGGAGCTGGTTGTGGCGGCTACGTGGTCGGGGAGACGATGAAGCTTCTAAAGGAACTGAGAGCCTTTGAAGAGTTCGACATTATTTTGTTTGATGTGCTAGGGGACGTTGTTTGCGGTGGATTCGCCGCTCCCCTTAACTATTCTGACTATTGCGTAATCATTACCGATAACGGCTTCGATGCTCTGTTTGCTGCGAACCGGATTGCTGCATCCTGTCGAGAAAAAGCGCGTACTCATCCCCTCCGTTTAGCGGGTCTGGTGGGTAACCGCACCTCTAAGCGGGATTTGATTGATAAGTATGTAGAAGCGGTGCCGATGCCGATTTTGGAAGTCCTGCCACTGGTGGAAGATATCCGGATATCTCGTGTCAAGGGTAAAACCATTTTTGAGTTGGCGGAAACGGACCCCAGTGTAGAACCCGTTTGTCAGTATTACCTGAACATTGCAGACCATCTGCTCGCTATGCCAGAAGGCGTTGTACCCCAAGAGAAGCCGGACCGGGAATTATTCTCCTTGTTGTCTGACTTCTACCTGAATCCCCCTGTCCCTGCTTTAGTTTAAGGATCTGAATAGACCAAATCAGGTTCTTCCACCGCTAGAAATTTGCTTTTTTGTAGATTAGGAGCTTACATGGAAACCCTTGTTCAGCCTACATTTGAATGTGAAACAGGCAATTACCATACCTTTTGTCCTATCTCCTGTGTGGCATGGCTTTACCAGAAAATCGAGGATAGCTTCTTCTTGGTGGTGGGTACTAAAACCTGTGGTTACTTTCTCCAGAATGCGCTGGGGGTGATGATTTTTGCAGAACCCCGCTATGCGATGGCTGAATTAGAAGAAGGGGATGTCAGCGCGAAACTCAATGCCTACGATGAGTTGCGCCGTCTCTGCTTGCAAATCAAGAAAGACCGCAATCCCTCGGTGATCGTCTGGATTGGGACCTGTACCACGGAAATCATCAAGATGGACCTGGAGGGCATTGCTCCTCAGCTTGAGGCAGAGTTGGGCATTCCGATTGTAGTAGCCCGTGCCAATGGTTTGGACTATGCTTTTACGCAGGGAGAAGATACAGTTCTTGCGGCCATGGCCCGTCGTTGTCCCTCTGAAGAGAAAGTCACCAAAATTGAAGCCAAGGCAGCACTTGAAGAGAAAAAGGGTGGGCTGAAGAGTCTTTTCGCCTTCACGAAGAAAGAAACGAAAGAAGAAATTCAGCAGGAGATTGAGGCCCCTTCGGTCTCCCATGCGCCTTTAGTCATTTTTGGTTCCCTGATTGACCCTGTGGTCAATCAACTGACCCTAGAACTCAAAAAACAGGGAATTACGGTAACAGGATGGCTTCCTGCCGCTCGTTTTGGGGAACTGCCCGTCATTAATCCAAGTACCTATGTGGTAGGAGTGAATCCTTTCCTCTCTCGCACCGCCTCAGCCTTGGCGCGTCAGCTGCGCTGCAAATTGATCACTGCGCCTTTCCCGATTGGTCCTGATGGAACCCGTGCTTGGATCGAGGCGATTTGTAAAGCGCTTGCTATCGAGCCAAAAGGTCTGGAAGAACGGGAGCAGAAGGTGTGGGAAAACCTCCAGCAAGATGTGGATGCCATCAAGGGAAAATCCGTCTTTATGATGGGCGATAACCTCTTGGAAATTTCTTTGGCTCGATTCTTGATCCGTTGTGGCATGAAGGTCCAGGAAGTGGGCATTCCCTATATGGACAAGCGCTACCAGGCGGCTGAACTGGAGCTTTTAGAAAAAACCTGTACGCTGATGGGTCATCCTGCCGTGCGGATTGTCGAAAAACCTGATAACTATCTACAAATCCAGCGGATTGGAGAGCTGCACCCTGATTTGGTGATCACGGGAATGGCGCACGCTAATCCTTTAGAAGCACGGGGGATTAATACCAAATGGTCTGTGGAGTTTACCTTCGCACAAATTCATGGCTTTACCAATGCCCACGATTTACTGAAGCTCGTGCGCAAGCCCCTAGACCGAAACAATTCACTGAAGTCCATGGGTTGGGAAAAGTTAGTCCAGGAAGTGTGAGAATAACCTCGGGAAATATCTATACAAGATAGACAGAGTGGGACTTTTGGGAAGCACCCACCGTACTAGAAGGGAGCTCCTTTATCCCAAAAATAGTTTGTAGGCGGGATTTTCGCTTTCATCCCAATAGCGATCGCCCAGAGTCTCTAAAAACGCTTGCCACTCTTCCATTTCAAGAGGTGGAACCTGCATGCCCATAACAATTCGTCCGTAGTCGGCTCCATTATTACGATAGTGGAACAAGCTAATATTCCAGTTAGGGCTCATGCCTTTGAGGAGTTTCATCAGGGCTCCGGGACGTTCTAAAAACTCGAAACGGTAGAGCAATTCATTGTGCGCCAAAGGGGAGCGCCCTCCCACCATGTGTCGAAGGTGTAATTTGGTAAGTTCGTCATCGGTCAAATCAATAGCAAGGAATCCATTTTTTTCAAAGTTTGCCGCCATTTGAGCCGCATCATCGCGGTTTTTAATCTGCAGGCCGACAAAGATTTGAGCTTCTTTGTTATCAGAAATTCGGTAGCTAAATTCCGTGAGGTTACGCCGCCCCAGACATTCGCAGAATTTGCGCAAGCTGCCCCGTTCTTCTGGAATGTTGACTGCAAAAATCGCTTCTCTTCGCTCTCCAAATTCTGACCGTTCGGCCACAAAGCGTAAACGCTCGAAATTCATGTTGGCTCCGCAGGCGATAGCAATCAAGGTTTGCCCTTCTATTTGCTCTCGCTCCACGTAGGCTTTCGCGCCCGCGATGGCCAGTGCCCCTGCAGGTTCGAGAATCGATCTCGTGTCTTCAAACACATCTTTAATGGCGGCACAAATATCATCCGTATCGACCAGAATGATGTCATCCACATAGTGTTGGCACAGACGGAAGGTCTCTTCTCCGACTTCGCGCACCGCTACGCCATCAGCAAATAGGCCCACCTGCGACAAGCGCACGCGCTTTCCAGCCTTAAGGGATTGCGACATGGCATCGGCATCCGTAGGTTCTACCCCAATAATCTTGATCTCTGGGCGCAACTGTTTAATGTAGGCTGCAATGCCTGAGATGAGACCGCCTCCCCCGATTGCCACAAAAATGGCATGGATCGGTTTTTGATGTTGGCGCAGAATTTCCATTCCAATGGTTCCCTGACCAGCAATCACGTCTGGATCATCAAAGGGATGGATGAAGGTCAATCCTTTTTCCGCTTCCAATTGGCGGGCGTAGGCATAGGCGTCGTCGTAGGTATCCCCATGCAAGACAACCATGCCACCCCTGGCTTTGACCGCATCGACTTTGACCTGGGGGGTAGTCTCGGGCATGACAATGATCGCGTTGGTTCCCAGGTGACGAGCACTCAGCGCAACCCCCTGCGCATGGTTTCCAGCAGAAGCGGCAATCACGCCCAGCGCCAAAACCTCCGGGGATAGTTGTGCCATTTTGTTGTAAGCACCCCGAAGCTTGAACGAAAAGACTGACTGCATGTCTTCCCGCTTGAGCAAAAGTTTATTGTTTAGCCGCGTGGACAGGTTGGGTGCAACCTCCAGCGGCGTTTCCTGGGCGACATCATAGACACGAGCAGTCAGGATCCGTTTGAGGTAGTCAGCGTGCAAGGGACAACCCAATTTGTAAAGGCTGGATGGGTCAATCTTACCTCCACAAGGACCATTGCGAACTTGGCATCTAGAGCAATTCACACATTAGATTTCGCGGTAATCAGCTGTTAAAGAACTTTTTGAACTAGCCGCTTTAGTTGCATTGCTTCGGAGGATGAGTGTTACAGAGCATTAAAAACGCTGTACTAGCTTATAGTAATAACTATAGACACACTCTGAATAGTACGCCTATAAAATCTGTGATCAAGAAAAGGGTTCTATTTACTTATATATTAATCCTCAGCATAAGATTTATATACTTATTTAACTTTATAATACTTGTATATCTTTTAGCTGAGGAATTCCCATTTGCTCTTGTATAAATGTGTTGTGCAGATCATATATTCGCATATCCTTTAGTGTTGGCTCACTTTTGATGACGTCCGTCCAGTGTTTGTGGACTGTTCGATAACTCAGACGGCTAACTTGCTTACTAAAATATTGTTGCGCTGTAAATAAAGCGGAACAATCGGAGGAACGCTCCAAGGTGATATAGCGTTCTAGAACTAAGGACGTATCAGCGCTATAGAAGCACCAGCGTCGTTTATTGCCCCGGCCTAGCACTTCAAATCTGCGATTCACCCTATCTACGTCCTTGAGATCGATGGCCAATATTTCAGTGACTTTAGCTCCACTCCGATGTAAGAGACAGACAAGGGCGTGCATGCGTAAATCTGACGCCACAAGGCGGTAGAGAGTAAACAGTTGTTCTGGACTGAAAGAGCGGACAGCCGTGATCTCTTGCTCTGTTGAAGGCTGTTTACAACCAGAGAGAGGGTTTGAGGACAAATAGTCTTGTTCAACAGCAAAGTTAAATAGGGCTTGTAGGATGCTTCGGTGACGATGACGAGTGCGCACGGATAAACTCATCAGCCGCTCCATATAGCTTTCTAGTATCTGCTTACTAATTAAATCTATGGGCCAACGCCCATACTTTTTCAAAAAAGGTATCAAAGTAGATTCATAAGATTTTAAGGTAGCAGGCGCCATGGCTGGACGCTCCAAGAATTCTGTGGCTACTCTGGCAAGTGTAATTGACATATAAGATATTTTAATTGTAATAAAAGAATACTATATACTTATGCTGAAGATTTATTGATGATTATGTACACTCTTGGCGAAGAAGATAATGCTCCGAGCCCAGAAGAAGCCCTTGCCGAATATATCCGACGGATTCGTACCGGTCTTGCGCTAAGTCAGAAAGCTTTAGCAGAGAAATCCGGACTTCATCTGCAGAGTTTGGGCAAGATTGAACGGGGTAAAACCACTCGGCTGAATCAGAAAAGCCGAAGGGCCTTGGCTGCTGCTTTAGAAGTACGAGAAGAATATCTAGAAAAGCTTTCCGGTGGAGTGACTACGCAGCCCGTACAAACTATCAAAATCTGTCCCAACTGTTGGATACCCGGTAGCGAACCAGAGGCGATGTGGAGCCACCCCCGCTCGAAGTTTTGCTTCGCTTGTGGAACAGGCTTACGGAGTCGCTGTGCGGGATGTGGTGAAGCGATGGCTTCTTTCCGCTTTCGTTTTTGCCCACACTGCGGAAGACCCTATAAAGATTAGTAGCTCCCAAATTTTAGAGGGAACCGTTGCATTAAAATCATGGGAACACAGTGCTCAACGCCAGATTTCAAAGCTAAGCCAAAGGAATATGTGAATAAAAATTGAGCTTCCGCTCGCATAGCTCAGCCCGTTGATACTGCAACCTGTCATCTCAGTTTCCGTTGCGTTGTTATACCTTAGTGGATTGAGGAGGAAAATTATGCGTCAGCTAGCCGACCACCAGGGGGCAGATTCCATCGGAGCGGATTTACTCGGAATGATCGGTGCCATCGCTGGCAGCAGTTTTGCTTACCTGATCACGAGCCATTTAGCGAAATTAGAGTCCGTCGTGGCCTGTGCCGTGATCATTAGCTTCTCTGTCTTTGCCAGTACGCGACGATCCCAACCGCTACTGTGGTGGGCCAACTTGGGGGCGATCGCGGGCGGAATTGGGGGGACAGGGTCAGTGCTAGGCAATTATATTCCTCAGATCGATTTGCCCGATAAGGAAACAATCCGCTATCAGATCATCGGCTTCTTTAGTATTACGGGGTTCGTCTCCGGTATTTTTCTGGGCCGAAACGCACACAAGGAGAACGTGCGCCATCCCAAGGACTTCATTAGGGGGGCAAGTGCATTGACCACGAGTATTTTTGCGGTTCTGGTCACCCTCCAATTTACGGATAAGGGGATTGATGCAGCGCGGACACTTTCCAGCGAACTCAGTGTGTCGACAACCATTCTGGTGGCATCTCTCACAATCCCCGGTTGGGTTGGGTATCAGCTAAGTAGGCCTAGGGTTTTGGTGAAAAAATTACTGTCGCATGATCCTTAGCAGATCCCCGATGAATGTTGATAGAGAGCGTGTTTGCTTGACGGAAATTCAAAACATAAAAAAATTGTAAAGATTGCGATGGGTAAATTTTTCTAAAGCGAGCAGTTTTTGAATGTCAAGATATTCTCACAAATAGTAAGATAGTCCTGATTCTCTTTATCGCGAGTTCGATAGCCAGGGTCTTAGCCGATGCGTTTGCCCTGACATTTTATGCGCCTTACAGTGTAGTCACTTCCTAATAAGAGTTTGAGATGGAATCTCTAGAGCCTCGTCGTCTTTGCCTACAGTGTGTCAGCGCAGTATCCGGAACCTTACTCTGCGGTGGTTCCTTATTCTCTGTCGTTATGCCCCAACAGTTTTTCGCCATGCCTTTTCAACTACTCAGCTTTGGGAGTTTCGCCTGGCCTCCTGTGGTGCTAGTGGTCGGGGCTTGGACTTTGGCAGAATCGCTTTCCGTAGACAGTTAAGCTAAGGCAAACAAAAATCAGGCAGTCAGGAAGTACTGTTTGGGAGCTTAACAAATTAGTACTAAGTCATGCTAACTTGTTAAGCTTCCACCCGTTCTTGGAAGTTAAGAGTAGACCACTACTTTGTACACTGTTACGCCATCTTGGTAGAACGGTTCGTGATGACGCCACTCCAGTCGTAGTTAACCGTACTGCCCACTGGAATGATGTTACAGCCTTCGGGCAAATAGCTCACAACTTGGGTAAGCTTCCTTAGTGGTGCAGAAAACCTTCCTGATCCTTTCGGAGGCAATCAGGGTAATTTCTCACTCGTAAAAATGTGTCCGAGCTATTTTACAGTCGGTGGAGATACCGTACCATTCAAAAAAGGGTTTGTAAAGAAGGTAGTGTGTGTCATTAGCCTTACATTTAAATTAGCCTTGCACTAGCTTCAACAAGCTGGTAATCGAGTGGATGTAAGTGTAAA
>CASBPW010000241.1 GCA_949127685.1 Candidatus Sivonenia alaskensis PMM_0068
CCATAGTCCGGCGCATCGGCTTAACCAGAAGCGTTATCACCAACATTGGCTGCATAATCTGCAGGTCTGCGCTTCATGTCAGGGCCGTAGAGCCCTGACATAGAAAACGGTAGAGTCAGAAAATTACTCTGACTTCCCCAGCCAGCCGAAACCTCTCCCTGGGTGATGCTTCAAATTCGGCGGGTTAGAGAGCTACTCCCACCCACTTAAAGTCAAAACCCTAGCAGTCATAACTCTGTGTAAAGTTTGAAACCCGTCAAGAGACGATAGTTAGGGCTTTTGTGGTAGCTTTGCCGTGAACTGACAGCAGGATAAGCTTTAAGGGAAGTGAACAGATCGTCACTCATTTCGCACTCAGACGATCGATATTAATAAATAATGGAGAACTTGTTAAACAGAGTTATCACCACTGAGCTTTCATCGGCAAGCAACTGTGGCAAAAAGGCTAGTTAAATAATCGGGAAAGGGGAGTTACTAATGGTGTCGATCACGATTCAAGAAGCGCAGGCTAAATTGCCAGACTTGATCCACAAGCTGAAGCCAGGTGACGAATTGGTGATTACCGAGAACAATCAGCCGATAGCTGTGCTGGTGGCATCGCCCCAAGCTCAGCCACGCCCCCTGCCAGGTCGAGGCAAGGGAATGCTGACGATTCTGGCGGAGGATAACGAATACCTGGAAAATTTCAAGGAGTATATGCCTTGAAAGTGTTGCTCGACACGCAAGTGCTTTTATGGTTTGCATTAGCAGACCCGCAACTGAGCGGTCCGGCAATGACACTCATCATGGACCAGGCATATGAGAAGGTAGTCAGTCCGGCGAGCTATTGGGAAATCGCCATCAAGATTAGCATTGGCAAGTATGCTCTATCTCAACCTTACGAGGTCTTTATGGACGCAGCCATTGGTCAGAATGGCTTCGGCTACCTGCACATTGAGCCGAAGCACACAGCGGCATTGATCACTCTGCCTTTTCACCACAAAGACCCATTCGATCGGCTTTTAGCGACACAGGCGTTGGTTGAAGGTATCCCGGTCGTGAGTACTGATACCATTTTCGATCAGTATGGGATCCAACGTATCTGGGAGTGAGAGAGGGTGTTTTTGACTAAAATCGGCATGGTTCGACTCCCGATAACACTTTTGGGAAAGGCTAAAAGGCTGGAACCCTTGCTAATTATGGTAAAAACAGCGTAGCCCCTGGGACAAACGTGTTCCTCTCTGTGAATTCCGGAAACTATGGCAGCTCCAATTCCGGAAAGTATGGCAGGTCAGAGAGGGCGGATTGGTCTTCAAAATTGAAGATAGTCCAACCAATCATCAATGACAATGCACAACATACTGGAGCGATTCATGGTTCAGAAACTGAGACAAGAGGGCGTCCCTCAAAAAGAGGTACGAGAACTGACCGGGGTCAGTGAACGCACGACCAACCGGATCGAGAAGGAACCGGAGGTCAAAAATGCAGATGATGGGAGTTTGCGCAAAACCCGAAACCTAGGAAGGCCCAGCCCGGTAGAACAATACGAAGCAGAGATTCGACAGTGGTTTGAAGAAGCGCGAAATCCTGAAGATGGCCCCCTCAAGGGTCAAGAAGTACTGACTCGCCTGAGAGCCAAAGGGTATAGCGGAGGTAAATCAGCCGTCTACGAATGGGTGCGCCGCCTTCGACCGACAAGGCCACCTGTGCCGATAGTGAGATTCGAGGGATTGCCCGGCGAGTTTTCCCAACACGACTTTGGGGAGCGCCGAGTCAGGTTTGCCGACGGCCATAGCGAAGTGGTGCGATTTTTTGCCTCCCGGCTAAAATACTCCCGGTTTGTAGACGTGCAAATCGTAGAAAACCAACAACAAGAGACCGTCGTGCGCTGTCTTCTGCGCGCCTATGAGCACTTTGGCGGAATACCGCTGATGAGCGTCTTCGACAATATGAGTACGGTGGTGGAGTCACGGGAGGTTCGTGAGGATGGCAGTGTAAAAGTGAACTGGACGCAACGGTTCGCTCAATTTGCCATGGACTGCGGGATTATTCCCTTAGCGTGCTGGCCTTATCGTCCTCAGCAAAAAGGCTCAGTCGAGAACCTGGTAGGTTTTGTCAAAGGGAATTTCTTTGTCGGTCGAACGTTTCAAGACCGTCAGGACTTAATCGAACAGCTCAAAGCCTGGGTGGACTACGTGAACAGCGAACGCGTGTGCGATGCCACTGGGGAGATTCCGCTGACTCGGTTGGCGCATGAGTCTCTCAAAGCTTGTGCCCATCAAGCCGATACCTATGCCTTCAAGATCAGTGCAGTGGTACGACCGACGGCCCGAGTCCATTATCAAGGCATGGAATATTCGGTTGCGGCGGCCACGATTGGTCAAACGGTCACGCTCCATTTGCAACAGCAGCAAGTCGCCATTTATTTAGGGAATCGCTTACTGGCAGAGCATCCTAGATTTCCTGAAAATGGCAAGTCCAGTGTTCTTTCAGAACATGCTCAGGAGCTATTCCAGTTCCGTCGGGGTAAACCCTATGCCCAACGACAAATACTGTTAGACCTAGACCCTATGGTTGAACCTTACCTGACCGAACTGGTGCATCGTCGTCCTCAAGGCTGGGAAAGCGATGTGGACAAAATGTATCAACTCTATGAGCACATTGGTCGCACGGATTTCCTGGCTGCTGTTGCCCTGGCCACCGAGGCACGCTGTTTTGGCAGTGAGTATCTTTTGGCAATCTCAGAGGGCAGTGCACCCGTGCTTTGTAAGGCTTGAGCGGTTCACCCTTCACCATCATTCACAACAAGGATAGTGCTATGAGTTTAGAAATACTACTCAAGCGACTCGGCTTGAGCACGATAGCTTGCGTCTATGCAGACTTGATCCCAGTGGCAGAACGGGAGCAATGGTCTTATGCTCAATTTCTGGAACGATTACTTTGTGAGGAAGTGGCTCATCGAGCGGAAAGCCGCATTGCCAGTCAGGTGGCACGGGCTAAGTTTCCCTTTCATGCCACCATTGAAACCTTTGACTTTACCTTCAGGAGTGATCTCAAACGTCAAATGCTCGGTCGCTTTTTAGGCCCTGAGTTGGTCAGTGACCATCGTTCCTTAATTTTGGAAGGCCCTCCCGGAACTGGAAAAACGCATCTTTGTATCAGCATTGCTTATAAATCAATACAGAACGGGTTTGCAGCCCGTTTTACCACGGCTGCTGCGCTGATCAATGAGTTGAGAGTTGCCCATAACCTCAATGCGGCCCTTAAACCCTATGTTCAACCCCATGTCTTGGTCATTGATGAGATGGGCTATCTCGGGTATGGTCCAGGGGCTGCCGATGTTTTGTTTCAGGTGGTGGACCAAAGATACCAACAGGGCAAGCCTATTCTATTCACGACCAATAAACCCCTTCGCCTATGGGGACGGGTATTGTACGATGAGGAGCTGGCCAGAGCTATTATTGACCGAACCCTTCATCATGGCGAATATCTCAAGCTCTCTGGCTCTTCCTACCGACTGAAGGGACAAAAGTTTGACTTTGACCGTCCTTGCCCGAATGAAGGGGCTTTGCTCTCAGAAAATACTGAAAATCAGAAGACTGAGTTGACAACTCCAAGCACTTTGGGTAATCAATAAAGGAGCTGCCATAGTTTCCGGAAAAATCTTCCGATTCTGCTGCCATAGTTTCCGGAATTCACAGACGCTCTAAAATAATC
>CASBPW010000242.1 GCA_949127685.1 Candidatus Sivonenia alaskensis PMM_0068
CAAACAATGCTGTCGCTCCATTTGGGTCGGATCGCCTCAACGGGAGGACATTGCCTTGACCCGATTATTCTTTTTTCGGATATTCCAGGCTGTCACGACGACTTGACCGGGCAACTTTTTGCCCTCATCATTCCGCTGGAAGCTGAGGCCAGGGTCGCTGGTGATTTAGCGGCAATATTGAGTAACATCTTCCCCGCACTGGTCTACCAGAAAGCTCAGAGCTCGGAAGCGCAGCATGACGAACTGTTCATAGAAAGGATTGAGCTTGCAAAGGGCTGGGATGTGGAACAAAGTGCGACCAAATAGCCGAGCATCCCGCTCAAAAGGGCATTGCGAAGGAATGAGTCCACAAATCTGATGAGCTATCTTCGGATCCGAGACTTCCAATGTCTCAAACCAGGCACGTACAGGGCTCAAGAGATCTTTCTGAGGATAAACGGGCAAGGTAGAAGGCTTCAAGAGGTGCGGAGCGGTAGAAATATTCGGTGAAAAACTCATGGCAATATTCTCCTTTTAATTATTAGAAAGCAAGAAGCATATAAATAGTTTGTGGAACATTCTAAATGCGTTCTTGCTGCTGTCCTGTATCCATATAAATTCATGAATATGAAATCAGGATGAATAACAAAAAGCATTTTGAATGGTTATTGACTTTCTTATTCAATCCCGGTCTAATATCTCTTGAGGAGCTTTCTCTTGGCAGCACCATAACTCTTCAGCTTGTCGGTGATGACGACACGAGGAGTAAAGCCAACGGGCTTAAGTAGTTTACGGAAAAACTTCTCAGCCTCATTTAAGTTCGAGACTACGCCACAAATACCAGGAAGCTATGGTGGAATATGGCTTCCACCGTTGTCCCAATTTTGCCACCGTCTTTTTATCAGGCAGTTCAGGCAGACCGTACATCCGGCGGATGCTTGTTTGTATTCCTAAATCATCTACGGGTAAAACATCCCAGCGATGCATGCGGAAAATGAGCAGCATCTGAACAGTCCAGCGACCAATCCCTTTTACTTGAGTGAGGGTTTGGATGATGGCTTCATCTTCCCATGGCTCTAAATCTTCCAGCGTGGGTAAGCCATCTAGTATTTTCTGGGCCAAGTCTTTCAGATACAAAATCTTGGGGCGGGAAATCCCAACGGCGCGCAAATCTTCATCCGCTGTGTTGAGAATATCTAAAGTGGTTGGTGTGGTGGGATAAAGCTGAAGAAATCTTTGATGAATGATGACCGCAACTTTGGTGGAGAGCTGCTGATGAAGAATCGACTCTGATAAAGAAAACAGTAAATCTCCTGTGCGCTGATTTTGCTGGAGCGTACACAGACCAATACGTTCGATAATGTCAGCTAGGATGGGATCTGCTTCTTTGAGCGCAGCAATGGCATTTACATAATTCATCTAAATTCTTATATGTGTGCATCGCAAACATGGTTACCTGTTCAAGAATCGTAAAGTGCCCCCAATTGTATGGGTAACTTTTCATGTCTCCATTGCTCAACAAACTCCTTAACAACTCCTAAGTGAACGGGTTATCAGTACACACAATTTCAGCCAAGAAGAAATGGATTAATATTGGGCAGTCTTGTTAAATTCAAGATTATTCATAAGGGTTTAGAGACTTTCTGAGAAGTGTACTAGGCCTATGTATGGAAACGAGAACAAAATGGTCTGTAAGGTTGGAATCCTGATTTGGAAAGCATCAAAAGGTCGGCAGTCTAGCTATCCTCTCGGCCATAAGCTTTGAAGGTCAGAAAGACCATCGATCGCGAGAAGAACGATTTCCAGCGTCTCAAGTATTGTATGGATTGAATTCCAGCGGTGTCCCAAAAGGCACGCTGTCCTTCTTCAAGTATGCTTTCAGTTCCATTGTCTTAGGCCCAAAAACCTTATACAACACCCATGAGTGAGCTAATTTATAGTTATACGGGGTATCCTCATCCGGATTGAAAGTTAGGTTGTAGACTGTGAGGAATGGCAAAAGCGCCCCCAAACAACCGAAATCGCCAACGCTGACGTTGTCGACATGAAACATCAGGATAGTCGGTTTGTTAGACATGGCTTAGGGTTCCGTAAAGTTGGGACTTTTCATGACAGGGTCCTTGAGTAGGGTTTTGTCGGTTTCTTGATGTCCTAAAATGTTTTCTATCGTAGCCGTGTTCGGCATGACCGGAGCAGTGGAACGACAAATGCACTTAAGCGTCTCCCTTGCCATGAATGGTATATTAACGAGATCTATGGGCGCACAGATGCCGTGCTCCTGAGAATCGGGAAAGTCCGGTGTGATTCCGGTACTGTGCCGCAGCTGTGATGGGAATTCCCAAGTCAGAATGCCGATTCGTTAGATGTTTGTCGCTACCATCTCTACTCTCTGCGTCGCACAGGGAAAGGAACCTAAGTGAATACTGCTATCAATCCCCTTCTGCTCATCGGGCATGGAACCCGTGATGCAGACGGTCGGCAAACGTTTTTAGATTTTGCTACCGCCTTTCAAGAACAGGACCTTTCTCGTCCAGTCATTCCCTGCTTTTTGGAACTTACCGAGCCTTCGATCCAACAGGGCATAGATCAGTGTGTTGCTCAGGGCTACCGAGAAATGACGGCGTTGCCCGTTTTGCTTTTTGCCGCCCGCCACAACAAATTTGATGTCACCAATGAGCTAGATAAAGCTCGTCTGCGTTACCCAGAGCTAACTTTTCACTACGGCAGGCATTTTGGGATTACACCCAGCTTGCTGGAACTGTGGCAGGAGCGCCTAGCCCAGCTAGACGAAACCAGCGATATCCCTCGCGCTGAGACGATACTGCTTTTTGTGGGCCGTGGAGCTTCAGATCCCGATGCCAACAGCGATGTCTATAAGATGGCCCGCCTTTTGTGGGAAGGCAGTGGATTTAAAGGAGTGGAAATTTGCTTTATTGGCATCACCCACCCACGCATGGAACAGGGCTTTGAGCGAGCTTGGACCTGGCAAGCAAAGCGGGTGGTGGTGCTTCCCTACTTCCTGTTTACGGGCGTCTTGGTGAAGCGAATTCATGAAATGGCCCAAATACAGCAAAAACTTCATCCAGAGGTCCAGATCCAAGCGATGAATGAGGTGGGTTTAGACCCTGTGCTGTTCGAGCTAATCCGGGAGCGGGAGCAAGAAGCACGTTCCGGTCAAGTAATGATGAACTGCGAAATGTGCAAGTTCCGCAGAGCCGTCAGTCAGCAACTGGTGGGACTAGGGCAAGACAATGAGCATCACCAGGAATTGGAGAGTGTTCATGCGCATCACGGCCATGGGCATGAACATGCTGCGCATAGCCACACTCCCGCACACGGACACAGTCACGAAGCGGTAGATCCCTATGCTGAGCCCATAGAGTACCACCAGCGCGTTTGGCAAATTCCCTAATTTAGTTCATCCAAGAGAACCAACATGACAACCAATGTATGGCGTAAAGCCTCTACCCTTACCCTATCGCCCATTGCCCAAGCCTTGCTCTTCTTGAGTTTATCGAGCACAGTACTCTGGACGGTGTACTTTTCCACCTATCCTCCGGTGCACAATGCGGTCCATTCCCTGCGGCATCATACCCTGATGATTTCTTGTCATTGATGAATAGAGCTGCCCACTCCACCCCGCAATATTGGGCTGCCTTGGTTTTCACCATCCTGCTATTGCTTGGCAATCCCTCTGCCTTTGCGCAAGAGACTTCTGGTCGGGTCCTCTTGACGCTCGATCCGCCTGTCCAAAAACTCGTCCCTTTTGAAGCAGAAGCTGAACAGCAACAATCTCCGCCTCGCTTTCATCTGGAAGCTCAAGATAGTCAGGGGAAAGCCTTATCCCGTGTGCGGATGCAGATAAAGATAGTGACCCCTGCAACCAATCCGTGGATTTCAACTGATTTTCCAATCGTCGAAGGAACCGAGCTGCTCAGTTTAGAGGTACCTGCGGCGCAAGGAGTCGTGGAGTTTGAGCAGATGCTACCGATCCGAGGCACCTATCAGATATTGATAAAAGTGATGCCGATGGATGATGCGGTGTCCACGCCCCTGATCAAACAAGTCTTAACGGTGAATGTGCCCGAAAACCTGGTGAAATTTCGCAATTTTACTATCCTTGCAGGCATGTGCATACTGGTTGGCGCTGTTGGCGGGTTCTTTATTGGTACGCCACACGGAAGGCTCGATCTGCGGTCTACCTTAGGCATCCCAGAATCTGTGCGCCTCCTCCTGATCGGGTTAACCCTGACGGCCATGGCAGCCCTTATTCTTATCAATGTTTCTGCTGAGTTTCAGGGCGGTCATTCCAGCATAGCAGGGATGGCAAACACTCCTATAAACGCGCCCTCGATCGCTCAGGATAAAGAGCAGGTGTTGAACCTGGATGGGGCCCAAGAAGCTAGGGTTGGCACTGCTGAATCCTTTCAAGCTAGGCTCACGGACCGACGTACAGGCCAAGAGATCCCTTCTGCCTTCAAAGTTTCTGTCATCAATGAGGAAAATAATTGGAAGCTATTCTCGATCGCCACGCCTATAGCTGATCATTTGCGCTGGAGACAACAATTTTTTGATGGTTCAGGCCATCGCATAGAAGTTCAAACCCCGCCCCATAAGAAGCAGCCAGCCTTGACGACAAAGCACTCAGTCTCTGTGGAAGGTATTGCTCCTCCGGTATCCGTTCGGCTGAAGGCGCTAGCTTACTTAACAGGATTTGTTGCCCTAGGTCTTTTTGGCATGATGGGCCTGAAGCTAAGATTCTCTCGAACCAGGGTATCCTCTTGATCAGGAATCTTAATAACTTCAAAGTTTTTCCAGGACTGGCTTTGACACTAGCTCCATATTTAGAGTTGGTGTGATACTATAACCCCAGCCATAGCGCAAGAGTGAGCGGCTTCATGAGGTTCTCCCCCAAATTAGTGGCTTTGGGTTTGATGGGTTGTTTTTTGTTGGAAGGATTTCCTGCCATCGAAACGGTTCATGGACAAACCCCCGCGCTCATTGCGCTACGCAATAAGCAAAGTGCTTTGCATAACAAGCTGGAAGTGACACGGCAAAAAAAGCTTGCGATAGTCCGCAAGGAATCGTTTGCCAAAGGCCACCTCAACACGCTCAAAAATTCTGTGAGTAAGACGGGCGTCCAACTTGATAGTACGCGGGAGCACCTAGAGGATTCTCAGCAAAAATTGAAGCGTTTAGGGAACGAACTGAAGGACTTAGAGCAGGATTTTACTACCCGCAAAGCGGCCACCATGCAACGGATGCGCTATCTACAGCAACAGGGGCCGGAGCCCTGGTGGTCCACGATGCTGGCCAGTGCTGATATGAATGATGCCTTTGATCGTCAGTATCAGTTGACGCGGATTGTGGAAAGGGACCGTTCTGCTCTAGTGGATTTAAAGAAAAGAGCCGAAGTAATTGGTCGCAAAAAAGATGACATGGAGGACCAGAAGACTCAAATTGCTCTTTTGGCAGAGCAATTAGCGGACAAGCACAGTGAATTCCAGCAAGCGGCGGCAATGCAGGTCAGTTTTGTCCAGCGCGTCAGTCAGGAGCGTCGGGCTTATGAAGCGGCAGAGCGGGAGTTAGAACGAAATACTTCTGAATTGACCGGGTTAATCCGAAATTTGATTATTCAAAGGCAAAAAGAACTGGAGCGCAAGAGACGGTTAGCCTTTGAAGCCCAGAAGAGAGCAGCCCGAGAAGCGGCTAAGCAGGCGGCTAAAAATAATCAGCCCGTCCGTGCTCTTGCCCCAGAAGTTGCCGTCACCGATACCTTAGGCACGGGGCGTTTTATAGCGCCAGGGGGTGGGCGGATCACCAGTCGTTTTGGCTATCGCATTCATCCCATCTATGGGACTCGTAGATTCCATGCAGGGATTGATTTTGGCCTCCCAATCGGAGCTGCTATCCGGGCTGCTGATAGTGGGGTCGTTATCTATAGCGGTTGGTATGGTGGCTATGGCCGGACCATAATCATCGATCATGGCAATGGCCTGACGACACTCTATGGCCATACCAGTGCCTCTTATGTGCGTGCAGGGCAATCTATTCAAAGAGGACAACGGGTTGCAGCCGTCGGTTCTACGGGACTTTCCACAGGCCCTCACCTCCACTTTGAAGTCCGTGTGAATGGAACCCCGGTAAATCCCTTGAACTACTTGCATTAGAATCTCTCCCCCTATGCCCGCCTAAGGGTCCTTCACTTACCGGGCAGCATAAGGAGTGAGGGCCTTATAACCACAGGATTATTTAGTATTTTGTTCCTGCGTAGTCGATTACATTAGTAATCTTGCTGGATTCTAATCTTTATCATTTCTTGCTTAATTTTTGATGGCACTTTTGACTGCAATGGTTATGGATCTCGCGCAGAAATATTAATAACAATTGCTGATTATAAATAGAGTTTTTGATTACTTGTTGATCCCCGTGCTTTGGAGAAAAGATATAAAGCTTAAGAATGGATATGGTTTTCCAGGGAAAATAAACCCGTAGGTATGATCAAGTCAGATTTACAACAGAATTTTGGACTTTGACTACTTTGCGCTTCTCTGTGACCACCCCTCTCTACTACGTTAATGCACTTCCTCATGTCGGGAGCGCTTATCCGACGATGGCTGCTGATACTTTAGCTCGCTATTATCGGCTCAGGGGACGTGATGTGCTTTTGGTTACAGGTACGGATGAGCATGGTCAGAAGATTCAACAAACCGCAGAGGAGCAGGGCAAAAGTCCACAGGTTCACTGTGATGAGATCGCTCCGGAATTTGACCGCCTTTGGCAACTATTAAATATTCATTACGACCGTTTTATCCGTACCACCAACCCACGGCATGAATTAATTGTCAAAGAATTTTTTATGCGGGTTTATGAAAAGGGGGATATCTACCGCGACTTTTACGAAGGCCCCTACTGTGTGCAATGTGAAGAATATAAAGACGCCAAGGAACTGCTAGAAGGTGACCTCTGCCCTATTCATCTCAAGCCTGTAGAAACAAACCGAGAAGAAAACTACTTCTTTGCGCTCTCTAAGTACCAGCAGACCTTAGAAACCTATTTTGAGCAGAATCCGGACTTTATCCAACCGGATGTCCGTCGGAATGAAGTGCTGGGTTGGGTAAAAGAGGGCTTAAGAGACTTTCCGATTTCCCGTAGCTCTGTGACCTGGGGCATCCCTCTACCCGTTGACCAAGCCCAAACGATTTATGTCTGGTTCGATGCCCTATTGGGCTACATCTCCGCTTTGCTCGGTCCTAATCAAACGCCCAGTCTAGACAACGCTATCGCTGAGTGGTGGCCAGTAGACCTCCACCTGATCGGTAAAGATATCCTCCGCTTCCATGCGGTATATTGGCCTGCGATGCTTCTGTCGGCTGGGTTGCCCCTTCCCAAAAAAATCTTTGGCCATGGTTATCTGACGAAGGATGGCCGCAAGATGGGGAAGTCTTTGGGCAACACCCTAGACCCCTTCGATTTGGTTGAGCGGTATGGGTCTGATGCTGTCCGCTATTACTTCCTCAAAGAGCTGGAATTTGGACGGGATGGAGACTTTGCAGAAAGTCGTTTTGTCAACACACTGAATGCTGATCTGGCCAATGATTTTGGGAATTTGCTCAACCGTACCTTACGTATGGCCAGTAAGTATTGTGAGGGGATCGTCCCTGCGGTCCAGACCGATGAAGACTTATCTGCTTTAGCGGCACAGGTTATAGAACCCACTGCCCAAGCCTATGAGAAGCTTGCTTTCTCCCATGCCTGCGAGTCGGCCCTTTCGCTGGTTCGTCGCGGCAATAAGTATCTGGATGAAAAAGCGCCTTGGACTCTCTATAAAAATCAGGACCAAGCTGGCGTAGAACGGGTTATTTACTGTGTGCTTGAGTCGGTCAGGATCGCAGCTATTTTATTGGCCCCGGTCATCCCAGGAATGAGCCGGGGGGTTTATCAGCAACTAGGTTTCTCTCCAGAGACCTGGAACCAAATCAACTGGGAAGAAACAGTCTGGGGGAAACTTCCTCCCGGCCAGACCCTCAGTCTCGGGGAACCCTTATTCCCGCGTATTGACCCTTAAATTAACTACTTTAATTGAGAGGCCCATCATGACAAAACTTGATAACAACTCGATGAACGTTTGGGATTCAGGCGGTGAAAATCGAGGCCGTGTAGCGGTATTTATTGACGGATCTAATCTTTTCTATGCTGCCCTCCAACTAGGCATTGAAATTGATTACACCAAACTATTGAGTAGTCTGACAGGGGGCTCTCGGTTACTACGGGCCTTCTTCTATACTGGGGTGGACCGAACCAATGAAAAGCAGCAAGGATTCCTCCTTTGGATGCGTCGTAATGGCTATCGGGTTATCACCAAAGATTTGGTCCAACTACCCGATGGCTCCAAAAAAGCCAACCTCGACGTAGAGATTGCGGTGGATTTACTGTCTTTGTCGAGCTGGTATGAGACCGCCATCCTAGTCAGTGGTGATGGTGACTTGGCCTATGCGGTAAATGCTGCCAGCTATAAGGGAGTAAGGATCGAGGTTGTGTCTCTGCGTTCCATGACCAGTGACTTGCTGATTAACGTGGCAGACCGCTACACAGACCTAGAGCAGCTTCGGGATGATATTCAAAAAGCACCCCGTCCAGCCTATGCCTATCGTCCGAATGGCGTGAGCAGCAACGGTCACCACCTCGACGATGAAGAAGATGATCTTTAAGGCTTGCCCGTGGTAAGAATACCCAGCAAAATAGGGACAAGTGACATACACACGAGGTATTTAATAGTGCTCCCAACACTATACGGACGTGCTAACTGTGGGACTTTTCAGGCTGCTGTCTCGCCGCTAGCACCGGTGAAAGATCCTGCTGAAAAAACTATTCCTAAAAAGCATCGTGATGGCCGAGTCATTCTGATTAATGACGATTGGAACACCTTTGAGCATGTGATTACTGCCCTGGTCAAGTGTGTCCCTGGGATGGGGGTAGATGAGGCAGGACAGCTAGCCTATCAGGCTCATAGTGAAGGTAGCAGTGTGGTCTATAAAGGCCATCCTGAGGTGTGTGAAATGGTAGCTTCTCAGTTGCGTTCTGAAGGTTTGACAGCTCATTCGGATGAGGGTGAGTAACCCTTCGTGCCCAAGGCAGTCTTCTTTGAATTGAGTGGGGTCGTCGTTGAAGACCAGGCCCTACGTCGTCTTTCTTTGGAAGCTGTACTGCGTGATATCGGTCTGGTCTTAGGACCCGAAGCCTATCGAGAAGTCTGTTTAGGCCGCTCTGATGTGGTAGCTTTGCGTACGATCTTGGAGATGAGGGGCCGAACGGTTACCAAGACGTTGGTCCAAGAACTGGTAGCTAAGCGTAGCACGCTCTATTTGTCACGGATAGAGCAGCAATGCGCCATGGTTACTGGGGTCCAGACCTGTATGGACCAACTGGCGCAAGAAGGAATTCCTTTGGGTTTAGTCACCTATGTTCCACGCCGAGAAGTAATCCCGGTTCTGAACAAGATAGGCGTCAAGGATACTTTTGCGGTAGTAGTATGTGGCGATGAAGTTGATCAATCCAAGCCCCACCCTGAAAGTTACCAAACAGCCCTGATCCAGCTCAATCAACTGTTGGGTCACGCTATAGAAGCCCCTGACTGTGTTGCCCTGGAGAGTACTTATCCAGGGGTTCTCTCTGCCCAAGCCTGTGGTATGCAAGTGGTAGGATTACCGACTGTCCTCCCCTATCAAATGCTCCATCGTCGAGCCGATTGGGTGGTGGACCACTTTGATCAGATTGAATGGGAGCGGATTGCTCAAGTGGTCAGGTAAGCAGAAGCTTGCGCATCAAAAAGCTCATCCCCACCGCCAAGAATAATCCTAAAATCTGCCCTGGAAGTGGGAGTACCGAGTACTGATAGGCAGCAGTCGTCCATCCCTGGCTAAAGCCAAAGCGCAAGACTAAGCCGACTAAGCCACATAGATGGATGATTCCTAGCCCAGCCCAAGCACCGGTCAAAAGCCGGAGTAGATTGGCCCGTTCGGATTCTTGAAAGGCCCATTGGCCCGTGATAATCGCGGCGGGAATGAACCCTAGCAAATAACCAATGGCCGGACGGGCCAGATAGTCTAAGCTGCCCCCGTCCATAAAGACCGGAAAGCCATATAGGCCCAGGGCTAGATAGGCTATTTGCGTAAGTCCTCCGGCGACAGGTCCACCCATACAGGCAGAGAGAAAAACCGCAGCGGTTTGAAAGGAAAAGCGATACATTGGTTGCCAATCCCATTGCATCGAAGGCGGCCAATGGGAAAAATCAAAAGTCTGAGGGAATCGGTCGGGTACCTCTAGGTGAAAGAGGGTCGCACCCACCATCAATCCCACGCCAATCAGTACCCAGAGCAGTTCGGTAATGCCAGGAAAGGGAAGGCGTTTTCGCCGACGCGGTATATTTGTGGGAGAATCACTTTCTGCAGTGGATGTCTGTACCAAATAACTATCCCTAGTGTCTCAACCATAGAGCATAGCTAAAAACGGCTGGATATAGACAGTTTTAATACCAAGAAATAAAATCTAACCAAAATTCAGCAGAAGTGCGGATGCTACAATGCAGCACTCAGGATAACGAGAAATGTGCATGGCAACCATTGCAGAATTAGCAGACGTGAAAGGGTTGGACTATTTGGTGGTAGGAATCGCCACTTGTCTACTGCGTAATGAAGACGGAAAAGCGGACCCAGTCCTGGTTGCAGAACCTATTCCTGCTACAGCCCTAGAGTCTGTCCAAAGAGGAATTAAGACCACCTTCAAACTGGTATATGGCGGAACCTTTACTGAATTTATCCAAAACGACCAAGTTTCTCTGCCCCAGGATATCTTTCCCGCAGCGGTAGTCCCCTGTGATGATTTTATCTTTCGCGCCCAAGCAGCGGCCCGGACCTATAAAGCCAAGCCCCATCTCAAGTTGATTCCACAGGGCGAAATCTGCACCCCTGAGTCAGGTGCTTTTGTGCTTATGCATAGCCCTGACATCAAAAGAGTGATTAATCCTGTGCGGAATGTCCGCGATTCAGACAACGTGAAGCAGCATACAAACACACACAAAGCACTGGATGAATTGGTCTAGTTGAGGCTATGCCCAGCGTTTGTAGGGTTGCACCCGCCGTAAAAATTAAGTTATCTTACGAAGGTAACAGAAATTATACAATTGGAGTCCAAATATGATGTTGCGTAAGCAAGTCTTGGGTTTAGGCATGGCCCTAGTATTGGCCGTTGCAGCGCCTGCTGTCCAAGCCGCAGACATTGTCGATACAGCCGTGAAAGCTGGATCTTTCAAAACTTTGACGGCAGCTTTGAAGGCTGCTGACCTTGTAATAGTCCTCAAGGGCAAGGGACCCTTCACGGTTTTTGCTCCTACGGACGAAGCTTTTGCCAAGCTCCCTAAAGGCACCGTAGAAGATCTTTTGAAACCGGAAAACAAAGCTAAATTGGTAAAAATCCTTACGTACCATGTCGTTCCGGGAGAAGTCCTAGCCAAGAATATCAAGCCTGGAAAAGTAAAAACAGTAGAAGGGGCCGACCTCACTCTCAAAATTGAAGACAAAAAAGTAGAAGTCAACGATGCCTATGTTACTAAAGCCAACGTGGCCGCTGACAACGGAGTTATCCATGTGATCGATAAGGTCTTGATGCCACCTACTAAGTAAATCCATCGATTTACCTAGAATTCATTAAGACAAGGGGGCTTCGGCCCCTTTTTTAGTCTGGATTCTCAAGTCCTAGTCAGGGGATGAGGAACCGCTACAATATGTTGAATTATCTCCTCCGAACTGCCATGCCTGCGAACACCACCTCCCCGGTAAAATCTTTTTCTTCTCAGATCCCCCAAGATATGGAACGGCCAGATATAGAACAACAAGATACAGAGCCCCCGCAGACTCGGCAGATGATTGCCATTCTAGATTTCGGCTCCCAGTATTCAGAGCTGATCGCCCGTCGCGTCCGAGAAACCCAGGTGTATTCGGAAGTTCTGCACTATAGCATCGCTATGGAAGACCTTAGAAAGCTCAATCCTAAAGGCATTATTCTTTCTGGGGGCCCTAATTCGGTGTATGACCCCTATGCGCCTAAGTGCAACCCGGAAATATGGGATTTGGGCGTCCCTGTGCTTGGAGTTTGCTATGGGATGCAACTCATGGTCCAAGCTCTGGGGGGAAAGGTTGAACAGGCTGATAAAGGAGAATATGGCAAAGCGTCCCTTTTTATTAGCGACCCCACAGACCTTCTGACCAATGTGGATGAAGGGGCCACCATGTGGATGAGTCATGGAGATTCTGTTACGACGCTACCCGACGGATTTAGGGTCCTCGCCTATACAGAAAATACCCCGAGTGCGGCGGTTGCTGATCCGGAGCGTCAGTTCTATGGCGTTCAGTTCCATCCAGAAGTAGTGCATTCTATCGGGGGAATGGCTCTGATTCGCAATTTCGTCTATCACATCTGCGAATGTGAACCGACCTGGACTACGGATGCTTTTATCGAAGAGGCGATTCGGGAAGTGCGGTCTAAAGTCGGAGATAAACGAGTCCTCTTGGCGCTTTCTGGCGGAGTAGATTCTTCTACCCTGGCCTTTTTGCTATACAAAGCGATTGGGGACAAATTAACGTGCATGTTTATCGACCAGGGATTCATGCGCAAAAACGAGCCTGAGCGCTTGATGAAACTCTTTAATGAGCAATTCGATATTCCCGTGGTCTATGTCGATGCTTCGGACCAATTCATTGACCAAATCGAGGAAATTACCGATCCCGAAGAAAAGCGTAAGCGTATTGGCCATGAATTCATCCAGGTTTTTGAGTCCGAATCTACTAGGCTTGGACCGTTTGATTATTTGGCTCAAGGAACGCTCTATCCAGACATTATTGAATCCTCTGGGGAAAATATTGACCCGAAAACGGGAGAGCGGGTTGCCGTAAAAATCAAGTCTCACCATAATGTGGGCGGCTTACCGAAAAACCTTCGGTTTAAGTTGGTTGAGCCCCTGCGAAAACTCTTTAAGGATGAAGTGCGTAAAGTTGGTCGTGTCCTAGGGCTCCCGGATGAAATTGTGGAACGTCAGCCTTTTCCTGGTCCTGGTCTGGCTATCCGGATTATAGGAGAAGTTACAAGAGAAAATCTTTCCACCTTGCGCGATGCTGATTTGATTGTTCGTCAAGAAATTAACCGAGGTGGATACTACAACGACTTTTGGCAAGCTTTTGCGGTGCTTCTTCCCAGCATCCGCACCGTAGGGGTGATGGGGGATAAACGCACCTATGCCCATCCTGTGGTGCTTCGTATTGTCCAGTCAGAAGATGGCATGACCGCTGATTGGGCCAAAGCTCCCTATGAACTATTGGAAAGAATAGCGACGCGTATTGTTAATGAAGTGCCAGGGGTTAACCGGGTTGTCTATGACATTACCTCTAAGCCTCCGGGAACTATTGAATGGGAATAGATATGCGCATGGCTAGTCCTATGAATTCCGTTAGCCCTATTAGGTACACGCTCCGCATCCCAGAACCACAAACCCACTATCTTCACGTAACCATGGAAGTGGTGAATCCTCGGCCTGAGCTGGACATTTTGGAGCTATATCTGCCTGTTTGGACCCCCGGTTCTTATATGGTGCGGGAATACTCTCGGCATATTGAAGGGGTGGAAGCTTTTGATGAGGCTAAACGTTCCTTACCTCTTAGTAAAATCCGCAAGAATATTTGGCAGGTAAAAGCTTCAGGCGCCTTCACGATTGAATATCGGGTGTACTGTAATGAACTGACCGTCCGTACCAATCATATTGATCAAAGCCATGGATATTTAAATGGGGCTGCTACTTTTTTATATGTGCCCGAGTTGCGGGACAAACCCCATTACGTCACGGTGGTCCCACCCTTTCCCGATTGGAAGGTATACGTTGCGCTGACGGATACCCAAGATCCCTACAGCTTCATCGCTGAAGACTATGACACGTTAGTTGATAGTCCCATTGAAATGGGTGCGCATAAGACCTTTGACTTTGTGGTGGATGATAAACCCCATGAAGTAGTTATTTGGGGAAGGGGAAATTATAAACAGGAAGACTTCCAACGAGATATTCCCAAAGTGGTTCGCTATGTAGCCAATTTCTTCGGAGGTTTGCCTTATGAGCGATACCTATTCATGGTCCACTTCGCTGCCAAAAGCTATGGAGGCTTAGAACATAAAAATTCCACCAGTTTGCTCTATCCTGGAGACTCTTTTTCCAGCAAAGATGGATATTTAAAATTTATTAATTTAGTAGCTCATGAATTTTTCCATGCCTGGAATGTAAAGCGCTTACGACCCCACCATTTAGATAAATTTGACTACGACCATGAAAACTATACGACTTCTCTTTGGTTTATCGAGGGCGGTACCAGTTATTATGATGAACTGATTCCCTTAAGAGCTGGGATCTATGATGCTGATCATTTTCTGAAACAGGCATCTCAGTATATTACAAGACTCCAAAATACTCCTGGCCGTCTATATCAATCTCTATTAGAAGGCAGTTATGATGCTTGGATTAAGCAATATCGTCCTGACGAAAATTCCCCGAATAATCAAGTTTCCTATTATCTAAAAGGCCAAGTACTAATGATGCTTTTGGACTTGGAAATTCGTGGACTGACCGATGGCAAATCTTCTTTAGATGAAGTCTTTCAAAAACTATGGTTGGGGAGTAAAGAAGGACAGCTTGCCTATCGAGAAGAGGAATTGCCCACGACCATCTGTAAACTCGTCGGTCTGGAACGGTTAGTGACGCTTGAACGTTACTTGGACAGTACAGAAGATTTTGACTACGAAACCTATCTTAATATTGTTGGTGTCAAATTAACCACTGAACGTAATAGCATCCCTTATCTGGGAGCGCGAACGGAGGATAAAGCGGAGGCGGTAGTGGTTAAGTCTATTGAGCGGGATTCTCCGGCGTGGTTTGGAGGACTCAATAGTGGAGATCTATTACTCGCTGTAGACAACTGGCGAATTCATCCAGGTAAGTTGCCTGACCGTTTGAAGGATTTCAAAGCAGGCCAGACTGCTATGTTTACAGTTTTTCGCAGAGATGACTTGTTGAATATTACCGTGACCTTGGGGGCTCCACCCCTGAGCAATTTTGCTTTAGTTCCTATAGAAAAGCCCTCTGCTTCTCAGGCAAAACAATATGAACAGTGGTTGGGGGAACCTCATCCTCACCTAAGTGATTAAGATTTTGTACGTAAGCATGACTGCATCCCTGAAAAAAGCGATTATTAGGCTGACGATTTCCCCCTAATCAGCCATATAGGGGGGATAGGCAGATTGATTTGGTCTAAATACTAGTTCGCTGAAGAGACATGGGCAAGTTCATCCACATCAGGTCTTCCAAATTTCCGATTCTCCCCGGTGAGAAAGAGGAGTTGGTGAACAATGGGATGTATGGCAAAGCACTCGCAGAATACTTGCAGGCGAAGTTGAGAAATCGAGGTTACGATGCTCCATTCGTTTGCTGTGAAGACTGGGGTTGGAAGAGATTTCGATTTGTAGACACATCGCCTTGGGTCGAGAAGCTGCACGAGGACTTGATAGCGGTTTGACAAGTCGATGAGGGTATAGAGATTGTCGGACCATCCGAAGAGTTCCCTTGTGTTCGATATGTCCAACAAAACTTTCTACTTTTACTTTTGACCCCTCTTCAACAATCCTCCCAACCAGCTTTTTTTCTCCTCAGGAGGAGAAGAACTCGGGATGTTGAGATAACCGGCAGGAGCCTTGAAATCCAATAAAAGAACCACGCGAGTGCTCGCACCTCGATTCCAGGCTTCATGTTCGGACGTATCATCAAAAACCAAACACTGACCTTCGTTCCAGGTTCTCGTTTCATCAGCCACCCGAATACCACAGCCTTCGGGCACAACCAAACCTAAGTGGCAGCGTAAAAGGCCATCAGGATAGCCTGTATGGGGAGCAATATGCGTCCCAGCGGCCAAAGAGGAGAAACCTGCCGAAGTCAAGTTAGGGATGGTTTCTACCAATCGTGTTGTTTCTGGGCAAAGCGAACAGTTGTGACCTATTTTCAAACTAAAGGCATAGAGGCCAAAAATATCCCAGCCTTTTCCATAGAGATACTTTTCTGGCCAAGCCATAAAGTCTCCCTCTCGCAGCTGGTTCAATTCTTGTTTAATCGTTAGCCAGTTGGCTTCTAAAGCTTCCGTGAAACCAAATTCAGCAGAATCGTAGAACATAGGTAGCTGGGGATAGTGCTTCCTTGGATTTTCTCTTAGAAGAAGGACCGTATGCAAGTATTTTTTGCCGATCAAAATCCAGGTTTGATAAGCCCTACCTACCAATACCCCATTGGGTCAGCGTTCGCTTAACCATCAGGGAAAGGATAGTCCAAAATGTACGCAGGATGGCGACAGGTCCTCCAATGCGTTTCAACATACCCCAGATAAACACGACCCAATGCCAGCCTTTAAGGATTTCTCCGCGCAGGGAAGGCTTTTCTTCTTTTTTTTCCTCTACTCCGCGCATAACGGCCCACTCCTATCTATCGAAAACTTATTCGGACCCCAAAGTCCGTAAGGTTGGAAAAGCAATAACATCTCGAATGCTAGCAGCATCGGTGAGCAACATCACGACTCGATCAATACCAATACCCAAGCCCCCGGTGGGTGGCAAGCCATGCTCAAGCGCCGTAATGAAGTCTTCATCAATACCGGCAGCTTCGTCATCTCCGGCAGCCTTCCGACTTATTTGCTGCTCTAAACGAGCACGCTGGTCTACGGGATCATTCAGCTCGCTGAAGGCATTGGCATGTTCGCGGCCATAAATAAATAGTTCAAACCGCTCCACCAAGTCTGGTTGACTGCGATGAGATTTAGCTAGAGGGGAGATTTCAACTGGATAATCCATGACAAACGTAGGCTGGATCAGCTTGGCTTCACAGCACTCCTCAAAGACTAAATTCATTACGCCCCCTGCGGAACTCACCTTGACGAGATCTGATTCTTTTACGCCAAGGGCTTGGGCTGCTCTTTTCGCTTCGCCCAAATCCGAAAAAGAAAGACAATCAACCCCGCACTCTTCCTGAATCAGGGTACGCATGGTTACGCGGCGGAAAGGTTGTCCAAAATCAATTTCGGTTTCCTGATAGACAAAACTCGTTGAGCCTAAGACTTCAAGAGCACAAGCTCGCAGAATATTCTCCGTAAGGTCCATCATGTCGAAATAGTCGGCATAGGCTTGATAAACCTCTACCGAAGTAAATTCTGGGTTATGACGGGTAGAAATCCCTTCATTGCGGAAGATACGGCCCAATTCATAGACTTTCTCAAAGCCGCCTACGACCAAACGCTTGAGGTGTAGCTCTGTGGCAATGCGCAGGTACAGGTCCATGCCAAGGGCGTTGTGGTGGGTGACAAAAGGCTTAGCATCCGCCCCCCCTACCTCCGGTTGTAATACAGGCGTATCGATTTCAAGAAATCCTCGGTCATCTAGATAGTTACGCATAACCCGAATAATTTTAGCTCTGCGTTCAAAGGTTTGGCGCACCTCAGGATTCACGATCAGGTCTACATAGCGCTGCCGATAGCGCTTCTCCACATCCGTGAGACCATGCCACTTATCTGGCAGAGGCAAAAGCGTTTTATTCAAGATTTCAAAACGATGGATGTAGACCGACAGTTCGCCTTTCTCTGTGCGCTTGACCGTCCCCGTCGCCCCTAAGATGTCTCCAATATCGGTCAGGTTCTTCAAGTGATCAAACGCTTCAGGAGACATGGCCTCCGTAATCCGCTGTTTCTCGCAATACAGTTGAATCCGGCCCGTGGCATCTTGAATATCCAGAAACGCTAGTTTGCCAAAGACCCTGCGGGCCATAACACGGCCTGCCACCGTACACGAAAAATCAGAGACCTCTTCTCCTGCCGGAAGGTCCTGGAATTTTTCCTGGAGGATCCGGGCTTCGGCGGTGCGCTCAAAGCGATAGGGATAGGGGTCAATGCCTGCTTGTTGAAGTTGTTCCCGCTTGTGCATCCGAGCTAGCCGGACCGAACGGGTTTCATCATCATGGGGAGTCTGCATGGGGAGGGGGCAATCAGATAGGAGTTTACGCGGGTGATAGAACTTATGAAGCTGCCGGAGGAAGACTTGCGACTTTTTTCTTGGTTTCCTCTGCCTGCTTTTTTAGACTCCGCTCATTGGCTAAGCGGTTGCGTTCACGTGCCGCTTGGGCTGCGGCTTGGTTTTTGGGATTATCCGCAGGCGTACCGTAGTCTGGGCGACGACCGCTAAAGAGAACGAAAATGCTTTGCAGAATTTTAAGGGCCATAGATTTATTTAGATAGAGGTTTTCATGCATTGTAGGAAATATTTCGAACAGCTCAAGCAATTTCATCTAATTCCAGCGGGATTCTCCTTGGTTATCCAATGATTCATTATTAGGCCATGCTTCCACAGCCACACTACTTAAAATCACCTTCTCGATCGGCACATATTCCACACTCAAAGTAGCCAGCGCGTTTAGAATAATATCCAGAGCTACCGCATCCGTAGTCCCCAAATCAAACCAGCAACGGACCCAATTCCCCTCATAGTCGAAGGAACCCATGTTATGCATCAGAGAAGGGAGTTGCTCTTGATCACTTTTATATTCTAGGTAGCTGATATCTTCTACGTTAGAATCCTGAATTTGAAGAGCCGTGGCATTGTATCCCCCTAGGAGGCCTAGGGTATACCAAGCATCAAATACTTGTTCGAGGTACTGCTTTTGGGCTTCACCTGGGACTTCTTCAAGTTCCAAATAAATATAAAAATCAGACCAATTACACTCTTGAAACTGGACGTCCAACGCTATTCTCCTGCTATGACTAAAGCACTAAAGTCTGCTAAAACCCGATAGTTATTACGCAATACCCCTAAAAGATTAAGGCGGTTGCGCTTCAAAGTTTGCTCTGGGGCCATGACCAACACAGCCTCAAAAAACTCCGTTACGGAGGGGACGGCGCTTTCTAGGGCTTGTACCAAGACCGGATAGGCTCCCTGGTTTTTCGCTTCAATAGCGGCTGCTGTAATCGCTTTGGTCTCTCTAAATAAATGTTCTTCTGCAGGCAATTCGAATAGTCCAGGGTTTACCACCTTTTCAGCCGCCCACTGGTCTAGCGGCAAATCTCCGAGTTGGGCAAGACGAGCTACCCGATTAACAGTCTCATAGATACGGCCAAGGGTTCCATCTTGACGCAGTTTTTGCAGAAGAAGAGCACGGGTCCGCAGATCCTGCACATCCGTTAAGGCGGTAATTCCATAGGTCCGGTCATTTTTACCGAGAACCGCGTCCAAGAGATCATAATCCACGCCCTGGGAATCTTTAAGGAGGGCATGGGCACGGGCCAGACAAAAATCTAATAATTGGTCCAAGAGTTCCTCGGCAGGAACTTTGAGGAGATTCTGTTCTTGGAATAGCTGAATCGCTTGTTGTAGTAGAACCACCAGGTTTAGCTTGAACGGTAATTCCCAAGCGATCTGCAGGAGTCCCTGGCAAGCCCGACGCAGGGCAAAGGGATCGGATGAACCCGTTGGGACAAGCCCCAAACCAAAAATTCCGACCAAGAGTTCCAAACGGTCTGCAATCCCAACGATTTTTCCAGTCAAAGAAAAACCAGGGTTGTCTTCTGCATTCAAGGGCTTGTAGTGGTCCCGAATTCCCACGACAACCAGTCGATCTTCCCCATCGGCTTCGGCATAGTAGGAGCCGATAATGCCTTGCAGTTCGGGGAACTCATAGACCATTTGACTGACGAGGTCTGCCTTAGCCAATTGAGCCGTACGGATACAAAGATCTTCGGGCAGAGATTTTTCTTGCGCTAAGACTAAACGGGTTAATGGCTCAAGACGACGGACGCGGTCGCCTAGGGAGCCGAGCGCTTCTTGATAGGTAACAGCATCCAACTTGGGCAGGAAGGCTTCCAAAGGCTGTTTGCGGTCTTCTTTATAGAAGAAGCGACCATCAGAAAGACGGGCTCTCAGAACTCTTTGGTTTCCTTGGGCAATCAAGTCCGCATAGCGGGAATCCCCATTGGAAATAGCAATGAACTTCGGAAGGAGCGCCCCTTGCTCTGTTTGGTCAAGCTGGGCAAACACAGGGAAATAACGTTGATGACTGCTCATTTCCTGGACAATGACCGGGGCCGGCAGTTCTAAAAACTCTGGCTCGAACCTGCCCACTACCGCACTCGGCCATTCCACCAAATAAGTTACTTCTTCTAAGAGCTCACGAGTGATCTGAGCTTTCCCCCCAAGCTTCTGTGCTGCTTGCTGCACCAGGGTACGAATCGTTTCCTGTCTTTTCACAGGATCTACCTGCACAAAGGCCTGCTCCATGAAGGCTTTATAGTCTTGCGCAGAAGAAATTTCCAAGGTATGGGGGGCCAAAATCCGATGACCAGAAGACACCCTTCCACTCACCAGTCCTTCTAACGCAATTGGTAAAACCTGATCATTCAACAGCACAACCAGCCAACGGATCGGGCGCGAAAATTTAAGATCTCCATCAGCCCAGCGCATCAAGCGTTTACCTTCCAGCCCGCTAATCCACGCAGAAACCAATTCCGGCAAAACTTCTGCAGCAGGCCGACCGGGGGTCTTGATCAAAGCATGGACAAACGGCCCCTTAGGGGTTTCTTTGATATATAAATCTTCGGGAGCGATGCCTCGGGTCCGAGCAAACCCTACGGCTGCTTGGGTGGGCTTGCCCGCAGGGTCAAATGCTCTATCGGCGGGGGGGCCTTTTACTTCCTCTTCCCGGTCAGGCTGCCCCTGTGCCAAACCATGAATGAGGAGCGCCAAACGGCGGGGGGTTCCTAGAAATTCAAGGGACGTATAGGACAAAAAATTTTCAGCCAAAGCTTTAGGGACCAATGCACGCCACTGGTCTAGAGCATTGGGGACAAATTGGGCTGGCAGCTCTTCGGTACCCAATTCCAAGAGGAAAGAGTTGTTATCCATCGACATAGAGGTAAGTATGACACGGCTTATCCCCCTGCTTGGGAGCCTGTTAAGTTTGATTTAGGAACAAGTGCAATACACTGAAATATAAAGTCCTGCACGTGGAAAATCTATGAGCACCCTGACCCTCACGCCAGAGAATGTCGAAACCGTCCTTGATGAACTGCGTCCGTACTTGATTGCGGATGGGGGCAATGTTGAGTTGGTGGAGATCGAGGGCCCTATCGTTAAACTTCGTCTGCAAGGAGCCTGTGGTTCTTGCCCTAGCTCTACCTACACCTTGAAACTGGGCATTGAGCGCAAACTGCGCGAAGTGATTCCTGAAGTCGCAGAAATCGAACAGGTGTTCTAAGCTCCTTCAAAAGAGGGAATTCTAACAAAGG